>NZ_JBHVIV010000017.1:0-115992 GCF_042799475.1 Kitasatospora sp. NPDC057692
GGGGGGTTTTTTTTTTTTTAATACCCCCCCGCGGGGGGGGGGCGCCCCCCGGCCCCCCCCCCCCCGGGGCGGGGGGGGCCGGGGCGGGCGCGGCGCGTTCCGTCATCACGCTCACGGCTGCCCCGGGTCGGCGGCACGGGCCGCCGCCCAGCGCTCGGCGAGCGCGGCGGTGCGCCGGGACGCCTCGGCGACCGCCTCCGGGCCGCCGCCGCGCTGCGCGGCGGCGTAGCCGATCAGAAAGGCGGTCAGCGGGGCGGCGGGCCGGTCCACCCCGTGCGCGACCACCCGGGCCAGGTCGAGCAGGCCGCGGACGTCGACCTCCAGGTCGATGTCCAGCTCGGCACGGACCTCGGCGATCCAGTCATCCAGCGTGCGCTCCATGCGAACATGCTGCCCGATCGGCGGTGGCCCCGGGATGTTGGCCCGGTGAGCGACACGCGTCGTTTCGCTCACGCCGGGCCTGCGCCGCGGTGAGCGGACCGCTCCGGGCCGCGCTCAGCCTCCGGCAGCGTCGCGCGCGCGGGCCCGTTCCAGGTCCTCCCAGGTGTCGCAGTCGTGGGCGGCGTCCTCGGTGTCGGCCAGCCGGAGGGTGGGCAGGGCCCCGGTCAGTCGGCGCAGCGGGAGCCCGGCGGGGTCGCCGGCGGCGGCCAGCGCGGCGCGCAGGGCGGCGGTGCGGTAGGCGGCGGCCAGCGGCTGGTCGCGGCCGGCGGCGTCGACCAGCACGGCCGCCGCGGTGTCCGGCCCGGCCCCGTCGAGGGCGGCGGCCAGCCGGTGGACGGTCCGCCGGTCGAGGAACGGCAGGTCGGCGGCGAACAGCAGCACCAGGTCGGCGGTCACCTCGGCGAGTCCGGCGGCGACGGCGGCCACCGGCCCGCCGCCGGGCGGGTGCTCGCGGGTCCACCGGACCCTGGGCCCGGCGGTGGGGCGGGCCGGTCCGACCACCACGGTGGTCCGGGCGTCCGCGCAGGCGGCGAGCACCCGGTCCAGCAGGGTGGTCTCACCGACGGTCAGGCCCGGCTTGTCGGCCCCGCCGAGCCGCCGGGCGGCGCCCCCGGCCGGGACGATCACGTCGTACGGCGTCATGCCGCCAGTATCCGCCGCGGGCTCAGGCGGTGTCCCCGGCGGCCTTGGCGTCCCCGGCGGCCTCGGCGTCCCCGGCCCCCCGCTCGGCGTCCAGCTCCGCGGCGGTGTCCATTTCGACGGTGTCGTCCGGCCCGGCGGCGGCCTCGTCCGCCACGGCCGTGCCCTCCGTCGCGGCGGAGGTGTCGGCATCCGTGTCAGCGGCGGCGGCGGTGCCGGCGGCGGCCGTGCTGGCGGCGGCGCTCAGCTCCAGCACGGCCGGCAGCGTCAGCTCCCCGTACCGCTCGTTCACCGCCGCGACCAGCGCCTCCGGGTCGTCCGGGTGCTCGGCCAGCAGCCGGTCGAAGTCCTGCAGGTACTCCCCGGTGAACGCCAGCACCCGGCCCGCGTCGTCGCCCTGGTCGGGCGCCCGGTGGCCGGCGATCACCCGCTCCGCACCGAGCTCGGCGATCCGCCCCAGGTTGCGGACCCACTCGGTGCGCTGCTCCGGCGTGGTGTCGGCGGTCCAGACGTGGGTGCCGTTGTACACGAAGTCGCCGGCCACCACGGTGCGGATGCTCGGCACGTGCACCACCGTGGAGCCGCCGCAGTCGCCCTGCCCGAGCAGCAGGACCGGGATCACCTGCCGGTCGACCATCAGCGGCTGGGGCAGCAGCGGCGCCGGGACCAGCGGGTGGTCCGGGATGTCGTCGCCGTACACCGGCTTCCACTGGGCGACCTTCGCGGCGGCGGTGCGCAGGATGCCGTCGACCACCGTCGGCGCGGCCAGCAGCCGCGCCTCCGGGAACAGCCGCAGCACCTCCTCGGCACCGAAGTAGTGGTCGGGGTGCTGATGGGTGATCACGATGGCGAGCAGCCGGCGGCCCTTGCCCGCCACCCACTCGGCCAGCTGGCGCCCGGCGCTGCGGGTGAGCTGGGCGTCGACCAGGATCGCCGTGTGCTCGCCGAGGATCAGCGTGGAGGTCGCGAAGAAGGCCGACTCGGGGCCGGTGAAGACGTCGACCTCCAGCGGCCGGACCGGCGCTCCGGCGGCGGGCGCCGCATCGACCGGGTCCGCACCGGCGTTCTCCTCGGACGGGGACGACGTCACTGGCTGCTCCCTCTGGTTCGGCGGTCCCGGTCCCGGCCCGGCGTCGGTGGTGCGTATACGGCGCGGCGGTGGCCGCGCGGCGGGGCCGTCGCCCTACAGCATGGGAGCACGGCGCGCGGAAAACGCGGAAGGCGCGCCCGGTGGGGCGCGCCTTCCCGATCACGTGTCCGGGCGATGGCTCTCCGCCGCGGGTGTCAGCCCTTGCGGCCGCGCAGCTTGGCGACGCGGTCGGCGACGCCCCAGGAGGTGACCCGCCAGAGCGCCTCGACGACGATGTTCCGGCTCATCTTGGACGCGCCCAGCTCCCGCTCGACGAAGGTGATCGGCACCTCGGCGACCTTGAAGCCGGCCTTCACCGTCCGCCAGGCCAGGTCGACCTGGAAGCAGTAGCCGGCCGAGGCGACCTGGTCCATGCCGAGGCCGAGCAGGGTCTCCTTGCGGAACGCCCGGTAGCCGCCGGTGACGTCCCGGATCGGCACGCCCAGCATCAGCCGGGAGTAGGTCGAGCCGCCGCGCGAGAGCAGCAGCCGGGACTTCGGCCAGTTCACCACCCGGCCGCCGGGGACCCAGCGCGAGCCCAGCACCAGGTCGGCGCCGCGCAGCGCGGTGAGCAGCCGGCCCAGCTCCTCGGGGCGGTGGGAACCGTCGGCGTCCATCTCGACGAGCACGTCGTAGCCCTCGTCGATGCCCCAGCGGAAGCCCGCCAGGTAGGCGGCGCCCAGGCCCTCCTTGCCCCGGCGGTGCATGACGTGCACCTGGGGGTCCTCGGCGGCCAGCTTGTCGGCCAGCTCCCCGGTGCCGTCCGGGCTGTTGTCGTCGGCCACGAGCACGTGCACCTCGGGCACCGCGGCGCGCACCCGGCCGACGATGAGCTCGACGTTCTCCGCCTCGTTGTAGGTGGGGATGATCACCAGCACCCGGCCCAGATCGGCGAAACCCTGCTGGTTGACGGTCACGTACTAACCTCTCGGCCGGTGGCGGGACGTGCCGGTCACCATTGCCCGCACTCATCGGAAGACACAGTCCCGGCCGGCACCCGGCCGGCCCGGACGACACCGTGGAAAACACTGGGTCCTGGCATCCTACTACCGCGTCCTGGGGCCGACTCTCCGCCCGGCCCCGGCCCGGGGCACTCCCGGCCGGCGCCCGCCGTTTCCCCGGCGGGGGCGCAGGTCGGCTAGGGTCGATGCCCGGCCTTTGCCCGGATGCCCGCCCGTCCGCCCCCGCCTGCGGCCGCCTGACGGCGGCGAGGCCCACCAGCCACTGCAGCTAGGAGCAGGACCGCGCCCATGGACAAGCTCGTCAACACCGTCCGCCCGTACGCCTGGGGTTCGGTCACCGCGCTCCCCGAGCTGCTCGGGCAGGAGCCGACCGGCGAACCGCAGGCCGAGCTGTGGATGGGGGCCCACCCCGGGAACCCGTCCCGGGCGGACCGGGGCGACGGGCCGCGCCGGCTGGACGAGTTGATCGCCGCCGACCCGGAGGGCGAGCTGGGCGCCGCCTCGGTGGCCCGGTTCGGCCCCGCCCTGCCGTTCCTGCTCAAGGTCCTCGCCCCCGGCATCCCGCTCTCCATCCAGGCCCACCCCTCGCTCGACCAGGCCCGTGCCGGATTCGCCGCCGAGAACGCCCTGGGGATCCCGCTGGACGCCCCGCACCGGAACTACCGGGACGCCAACCACAAGCCCGAACTGATCTGCGCGCTCGGCGACTTCGGCGGACTCTGCGGCTTCCGCCGGCCCGCCGGGGCGGCCGCGCTGCTGGCCGGCCTCGGGGTGCCCGCGCTGGAGCCGGTGATCGCCCTGCTGGGCGCCGAGGACGAGTCCGAGGCGCTCAGCCGCGCGCTGGCCGCCGTCCTCACCCTGTCCGGGCCCGAGGCCGCGGAGGCGGTCCGGGACACCGCCGAGGCGCTCGACAAGGCCGCCGCCGAGGACCCGGACGGGCCGTACGCGCCCTACACCCGGATCGCCCGGGACTTCCCGGGGGACGTCGGCCTGATCGCCGGGCTGCTGCTCAACCACGTCCGGCTGCGCGACGGCGAGGCGCTCTACCTGGGCGCCGGCGTCCCGCACGCCTACCTGCACGGCGTGTGCGTCGAGCTCCAGGCCAACTCGGACAACGTGCTGCGGGCCGGGCTCACGCCCAAGCACATCGACGTGCCGGAGCTGCTCCGGGTGGTCGAGTTCGCCTCCTGCTCGCCCGAGCCGCTGCGGCCGGTCGCGGTCGACGGGACGCCCGGCGAGGAGCTGTACCCGGTGCCGATCGACGAGTTCCGGCTCTCCCGGTTCGTCCTGGACGGCCGGGAGCGGACGGTGGACGGCGACGCCCCGCAGATCCTGCTCTGCACCGCCGGCACCGTCCGGCTGACCGCCGCCGACGGCACCGTGCTGGAGCTGGCCCGCGGCGGGTCCGCCTTCCTGCCCGCCACCGGGACGGCGACCCGGCTGGACGGCGCCGCCGCCACCGTCTTCCGCGCGACCGTCACGCTCTGACGGCCGCGCCGCCGGACCGGCCCTGACCGGCCCGGCCCCGACCCGGACCCGGCCCCGGACGGACCTCCTAGTCGCGGGTCATGTCGACGAAGCGGGAGTAGTGGCCCTGGAAGGCCACGGTGATGGTGGCCGTGGGGCCGTTGCGGTGCTTGGCGACGATGAGGTCGGCCTCGCCCGCGCGCGGGGACTCCTTCTCGTAGGCGTCCTCGCGGTGCAGCAGGATGACCATGTCGGCGTCCTGCTCGATCGAGCCGGACTCTCGCAGGTCGGAGACCATCGGGCGCTTGTCGGTGCGCTGTTCGGGGCCTCGGTTCAGCTGGGAGAGCGCGATCACCGGCACCTCCAGCTCCTTGGCCAGCAGCTTCAGGTTTCGCGACATGTCGGAGACCTCCTGCTGGCGGTTCTCGGCCCGGCGGGAGCCACCGGACTGCATCAGCTGGAGGTAGTCGATGACGACCAGCTTGATGTCGTTGCGCTGCTTGAGCCGGCGGCACTTGGCCCGGATCTCCATCATCGACAGGTTCGGCGAGTCGTCGATGAACAGCGGCGCCTCGCTGACGTCCGGCATCCGGCGGGCCACCCGGGTCCAGTCGTCGTCCGTCATGGAGCCGGAGCGCATGTGGTGCAGCGCCACCCGGGCCTCGGCGGAGAGCAGGCGCATGGCGATCTCGTTGCGGCCCATTTCGAGCGAGAAGATCACGCTCGGCAGCTTGTGGTGGATCGAGCAGGCCCGGGCGAAGTCCAGCGCCAGGGTCGACTTGCCCATCGCGGGACGGGCCGCGATGACGATCATCTGGCCGGGGTGGAGCCCGTTGGTGAGCGCGTCGAAGTCGGCGAAGCCGGTCGGCACACCGGACATCTGGCCGTTGCGGGAGCCGATCGACTCGATCTCGTCGAGGGCGCCCTCCATGATGTCGGCGAGCGGCGCGTAGTCCTCGTTGGTGCGCTGCTCGGTGACGGCGTAGATCTCGGCCTGGGCCGCGTTGACGATCTCGTCGACGTCGCCCTCGGCGGCGTAGCCCATGCCGGCGATCCGGGTGCCGGCCTCGACCAGCCGGCGCAGCACCGCGCGCTCGTGCACGATCTGCGCGTAGTACTCGGCGTTGGCGGCGGTCGGGACGGAGTTGACCAGGGTGTGCAGGTAGCCGGGGCCGCCGACCCGCTGGAGCTCGCCGCGCTTGGTCAGCTCGCCGGCCACGGTGATCGGGTCGGCCGGCTCGCCGCGCGCGTACAGGTCGAGGATCGCGCCGTGGATCAGCTCGTGCGCGGGCCGGTAGTAGTCGGCCGGCTTGAGCACCTCGACCACGTCGGCGATGGCGTCCTTGGAGAGCAGCATGCCGCCGAGCACGGACTGCTCGGCCGCGAGGTCCTGCGGGGGCACGCGCTCGAAGCCGTCCAGGCCGCCCTCGCCGCGCTCCTCCTCGCCGCCCTGGCGGCCCTTGCCGCCCTTCTGGAAGCCGCCGGAGCCGCCCTTGCCGCCCTTCTGGAAGCCGCCGCCCTGGCCCTGGCCCTGGCCGCCGCGGCCGCGGGAGACCGGCAGCCGGTCGCCGGGGCCGTCCGGGAACGGCGCGTCGGCGAAGGCGCCGACCGGGAAGGGGTCGTCGGCGCCCTGCCAGTCGTCCTCCGGCGGCGGAGCGTCGTGGTCGTCGTACTGGGGGCCGGTCACGCGTGTTCCCCGATCAGCGAGTGGTGCGAGTTGGAGCGGGCCTTGCCGGTGGCCGGGATGGTGCGGAACCCGACTCCGCGCCACCGCATTTTCTACGCCACCGCACCGACAAATCGGACGCCGAGGCGGATGGGAGTGTCGGCCGGAGAGCCCACGCTAAGGCGCCGGACGGCCTTCAGCCAAGGCGGTTATCCACAGGGGGTGTGGACGAGCGGCCCACGACTGTGGAGAAGTGCGGCAAACCTGTGGACGCCCCTGTGGAAAGCCCTGTGGATAACCAGACCATCGATCCACCGTCAACCCGCTGACCTGCGCTTCCCCCGTCCCGGGCCTGTGCATGAGAAATTCTTCACACGGAGCCGGGTGGCGGTGGACACACACCCGGACGGCGCAGTCGCTCGCCCGTACGAGTAAGCGGCACCAACCGCTGGCGTCACTTACCTGTGGATGAGTAGCCTGGAACCCATGACCCTCACCACCGACCGCCGCCGGCACGACCGCGAGATCCTCGCCCTCGCCGTCCCCGCCTTCGGCGCCCTGGTCGCCGAGCCGCTCTTCCTGATGGCCGACTCGGCGATCGTGGGCCACCTCGGCACCGCCCAGCTGGCCGGCGTCGGCGTGGCCTCGGCCGCCCTCACCACCGCCACCGGGGTCTTCGTCTTCCTCGCCTACGCCACCACCGCCGCGGTCGCCCGCCGGATCGGCGCCGGGGACCGCCGGGCCGCGATCCAGCAGGGCATCGACGGCATCTGGCTGGCCCTGGCGCTCTCCGCCGGGGTGGTCGCGCTGACCCTGCTGCTCGCGCCCCAGGTGGCCGACGTGCTCGGCGCCTCCCCGACGGCCGCCCCGTACGCCGTGACGTACCTGCGGATCAGCGCGCTCGGCATCCCGGCGATCCTCATGGTGATGGCCGCCACCGGGGTGCTGCGCGGCCTCCAGGACACCCGGACGCCGCTCTACGTGGCCGTCGCCGGCTTCGCCGCCAACCTCGGGCTGAACGCCGGACTGGTGTACGGCGCCGGGCTCGGGGTGGCCGGTTCGGCCTGGGGCACGGTGATCGCCCAGACCGGCATGGCCGCCGTCTACGTGTTCGTGGTGGTCCGCGGCGCCCGCCGGGAGCAGGCCTCGCTGCGGCCGGACGCGGCCGGGATACGGGCGAGTGCCAGGGCCGGCGGGCCGCTGATGGTCCGCACCCTGAGCCTGCGCGCCGTCCTGATGATCGCCACCGCGGTGGCCGCCGGACTCGGCGACGACGAGATCGCCGCGCACCAGATCGCCATGACGGTCTTCCTGTTCATCGCCTTCGCCCTGGACGCCATCGCGATCGCCGGGCAGGCCATCATCGGCCGCTACCTCGGGGCCGGGGACGTGCCGGGCACCCGGGCCGCCACCCGCCGGATGATCGAGTGGGGCATCGGCTCCGGTGTGCTGCTGGGCCTGCTGGTGGTGGTCGCCCGGCCGCTGTACGTCCCGCTGTTCACCCCGGACCCGGCGGTCCAGCACCAGCTGAACACCGTCCTGCTGCTGCTCGCGCTCTGCCAGCCGGTCTCCGGCCTGGTCTACGTCCTGGACGGCGTGCTGATGGGCGCCGGGGACGGCCCGTTCCTGGCCTGGGCGATGCTCGGCACGCTGGCGGTCTTCGCGCCCGCCGCGCTCGCCGTCCCGTCCAGCGGCACCGGGCTCGCCGGGCTCTGGTGGGCGATGAACCTCTTCATGCTGGTCCGCGGCGGCTTCCTGGCCTGGCGGGCCCGCGGCGGCCGGTGGCTGGTCACCGGCGCCGTGCGGAGCTGACCGGCGCCGCCCGGCGGACGACCGAGGGCCGGCCCCCCGGGAAGGGGGACCGGCCCTCGGGCCACTGCTACGGAGCTGACGCTACCGGTGCGTGGTCGTGGCTCAGGCGGCGACGACGGCGATGTCCAGGTTGGCCTGGACGTCCGAGTGCAGCTTGACCGAGACCTTGTGGGTGCCCACGGTCTTGATCGGCGAGGCGATCGCGACGGCGCGCTTGTCGACCGACGGGCCGCCGGCGGCCTTGATGGCCTCGACGACGTCGGCCTGGGTCACCGAGCCGAACAGACGGCCGGCCTCGCCCGAGCGGACGGCCAGCTTGACCTGGACGCCCTCCAGCTTGCCCTTGACCTCGTTCGCGGCCTCAAGGGTCTGGATCTCGTGGATCTTGCGGGCGCGACGGATGGCGTCGACGTCCTTCTGGCCGCCCTTGGTCCAGCGGATGGCGTAGCCACGCGGAACCAGGTAGTTGCGGGCGTAGCCGTCCTTGACCTCGACGACCTCGCCGGCCGAGCCCAGGCCCGGCACCTCGTGGGTGAGGATGATCTTCATTGTTCGGTCACCCTCTCTTAGCGCGCGGTGCTGGTGTAGGGCAGCAGCGCCATCTCACGGCTGTTCTTCACGGCCGTGGCGACGTCACGCTGGTGCTGGGTGCAGTTGCCGGTGACCCGGCGGGCACGGATCTTGCCGCGGTCGGAGATGAACTTCCGCAGCAGGTTCGTGTCCTTGTAGTCAACGTAGTTGACCTTGTCCTTGCAGAAGACGCAAACCTTCTTCTTCGGCTTGCGAGCAGGCGGCTTCGCCATTGTGTGCTCCATTGGGGTTCACGGCCGGGCGGGTGTCTCGCGACACCCGCGGCCAGGCCGCACGAAATCTGTCAGCTCTTAGAACGGGGGCTCTTCCGAGAAGCCGCCACCGGACGGGGCACCCCAGCCGCCGCCACCCTGGTTGCCACCAGAGGGAGCGCTGGACGCCCAGGGGTCGTCGGAGGGGCCGGACTGGCCGCCGCCGGAGTTGCCACCCCAGCCGCCGCCCTGCTGGCCGCCACCGCCGCCCCAGCCGCCGCCCTGGCCCTGGCCGCCCTGCGGGCCGCCGCCGAAGCCGCCGCCCTGGGGGCCGCCGGACCGGTTGGCCCGGGTGACCTTCGCGGTCGCCGAGCGCAGGCTCGGGCCGACCTCGTCGACCTCGACCTCGAAGACCGTCCGCTTCTCGCCTTCCTTGGTCTCGTAAGACCGCTGGCGCAGTCGGCCCTGCACGATGACGCGCATGCCGCGCTGGAGCGACTCGGCCACGTTCTCCGCCGGCTGCCGCCAGACGTTGCACGTGAGGAAGAGGCTCTCGCCGTCCTTCCACTCGTTCGTCTGGCGGTCGAAGGTGCGGGGGGTGGACGCGATGCGGAACTTCGCGACCGCCGCACCCGACGGGGTGAAGCGCAGCTCGGGGTCGTCGACGAGATTGCCGACGAGGGTGATGACGGTCTCGCCTGCCATGGTGGTGATGACCTCTCGGGAAGATGTCCGTTCACCGCTGTTTCACGTGAAACAGCGGTCGCGAGCTACCCGAGACCCGAAGGCCTCAGAGGTGGCTCAGTGGGTGTCCGGGCGCAGGACCTTGGTCCGGAGAACCGACTCGCTCAGGCCGAGCTGGCGGTCGAGCTCCTTGACGACCTCAGGCGTGGCCTGCAGGTCGATGACCGAGTAGATGCCCTCGGACTGCTTGTTGATCTCGTAGGCCAGACGGCGGCGACCCCAGGTGTCGATCTTCTCGACCTTGCCACCCGCGTTGCGGACGACAGCCATGAAGCTCTCGATCAGGGGGGAAACGGCGCGCTCCTCGACCGAGGGGTCGAGGATCACCATCACCTCGTAGTGACGCATGAGTAACCCACCTCCTTTGGACTCAGCGGCCACGGTCTCTCCGTGGCAGGAGGGTTGTGCAGCGTCGGCACCGGAGCAGTGACGACACGGCCACCGTAGCGGCCGGGTCCGACAGCCCGTCCCCGTTCACCCGGAAGAGGGCAGAGGAGGGCACAACTACACCAGTGCAGACGACACACCCTACCCGCACCCGGACGGACGAACAAAACGCATAGGGGTTGTGAGACCCGCCCAACCGCCGCAATCTGGACGGAACGGGTTCCCCGCCCGTTCGTCTCCACGCCAGGAGGTGGGACTCATGGCCCAGACCGTCCACCGCATGCCCGCCCTCACCCTGAACACCGACGGACACCCGCACCCGCGGGAGAACACCCTGGTCGGCCTCACCGCCGTACTGGGCGCGATCTCCTTCATCACGTCGTTCTTCCACAACCTGCACCTGCTGACCTCGTGGACCGGCCTGTTCGGGATCGTCACCGGCCTGCTCGGGATGTACGTCTCCGTCACCACGGCCGAGCGCTTCGTCCTGATGGTCACGCTCGGCGCCTCGGCGATCGGCTTCTACCTCGGCATCGCACGCGGCGGTCTGTGGGGTTAGCCCCGCCACTCCGAGGAACCCCCGGCGCCCCCGTGGCGTACTTGTCTTCAGGCGGACGGGTACGCGGCGGGGGCGCCGCCGTGCCCGCGGCCGACGGGACCCCGGACGATAGGGTCACCCCGAGAAGACGGGGCCCACCGCAGCCCGACCGACGAGGAGCACCGAGCATGAGCCTGCGCCTGAGGACGATCACCCGCGAGGAGCACCTCGCCTTCATCAGGAGCCGCGCCTCGGCGAGCCACATGCAGGTGCCGTCCTGGGGCGACGTGAAGGCCGAGTGGCGCTCCGAGTCGATCGGCTGGTTCGACAAGGCCAACCAGCTCGTCGGCGCCGGCCTGGTGCTCTACCGGCAGCTGCCCAAGCTCAAGCGCTACCTGGCCTACCTGCCCGAGGGCCCGGTGATCGACTGGTTCGACCGCGACCTCGACCGCTGGCTGCAGCCGATGCTGGCGCACCTGAAGTCCCAGGGCGCCTTCTCGGTGAAGATGGGCCCGCCGGTGGTCATCCGCCGCTGGAACGCCCCGACCATCAAGGAGGCCATCGCCGCCAAGCAGGCCAAGCGCCTGCGCGACGTCGAGGCCGACTGGTACGAGCCGCGCGCCTTCGAGGTCGCCGACCGGCTGCGCAAGGCCGGCTGGCTGCAGGGCGAGGACGGCGGCGCCGGCTTCGGCGACGTCCAGCCGCGCTACGTCTTCCAGGTGCCGCTGGCCAACCGCTCGCTGGACGACATCCAGAAGGGCTTCAACCAGCTCTGGCGCCGCAACATCAAGAAGGCCGAGAAGAGCGGCGTCGAGGTGGTCCAGGGCGGCTACGACGAGCTGGCCGTCTTCCACCAGCTCTACCTGGTGACCGCCGAGCGCGACAAGTTCACCCCGCGGCCGCTGGCCTACTTCCAGCGCATGTGGAAGGCCCTCACCACCGAGGACCCGAACCGCATGCGGCTGTACATCGCCTACCACGAGGGCGAGCCGCTGGCCGCGACCACGATGCTGGTCGTCGGCGAGCACGTCTGGTACTCCTACGGCGCCTCGGCCAACCACAAGCGCGAGGTCAAGCCGTCGAACGCGATCCAGTGGCGGATGATGCGCGACTCCTACGCCCTGGGCGGCGGGGTGTACGACCTGCGCGGCATCTCCGACACCCTGGACGAGAACGACCACCTGTTCGGCCTGATCCAGTTCAAGGTCGGCACCGGCGGCCAGGCCGCCGAGTACCTCGGCGAGTGGGACTTCCCGCTCAACAAGCTGCTGCACAAGGCCCTCGACCTCTACATGTCGCGCCGCTGAGCAGCGCTCGCCGAGCCACCGAGCAGCCGTGCCCAACACCCCCTGGGAGATGACCCGATGACGCTGTCGCTCTATCTCGACACCGAACGCTGGCGCACCCACCAGCGCTCCGTGCTGGCCGAGTTCCCCGGTCTGGTGCCGGTGGCGAAGGGCAACGGCTACGGGTTGGGCAACCACCGCCTGGCCGAGGAGGCGACCCTCCTCGGCACCGGCGTGCTGGCGGTCGGCACCGCGTACGAGGCCGCCGACGCGGCCGACTGGTACGGCGGCGAGCTGCTGGTGCTCACCCCCTACCGGGTGGGCGAGGAGGCGCTGCCGCTGCCGCACGCCCGGGTGATCCGGACGGTCGCGAGCGTGGACGGCCTGCGGGCGCTGCACGGGGCCCGGGTGGTGGTGGAGTGCATGACCACCATGCGCCGGCACGGCGTCTCGGCGGCCGACCTCCCCACGGTCGCCGCCGAGCTGGAGGGCGTCCACTTCGAGGGCCTCGCGCTGCACCTGCCGATGGACCGGCCGGACGGCTCCAGCCCGGTCGAGGAGGTCGCGTACTGGGTGGAGACCGCCCGGGCGGCCGGCATCCCGGTGCACACCGTGTTCGTCAGCCACCTCGGCGCGGCGGGCATGGAGCAGCTGGCCCAGCGCTTCCCCGACACCGTCTTCCGGGCCCGGATCGGCACCCGGCTCTGGCTGGGCGACCACGGTGCGCTGGAGGTCCGGGCGACGGTGCTGGACGTCACCCCGGTGCAGAAGGGCGACCGCTACGGCTACCGCCAGCACCCGGCGCCGTCCGACGGCCACCTGCTGGTGGTGGCCGGCGGCACCGCGCACGGCATCGGCCTGGAGGCGCCCAAGTACGTGCAGGGCATGTCCTCGCGCGCCAAGGGCATCGCCCGGGCCGGTCTGGCGACGGTCAACAAGACCAAGTCGCCGTACCACTGGGCCGGCAAGCAGCTCTGGTTCGCCGAGCCGCCGCACATGCAGGTCTCGCTGCTCTTCCTGGACGGGGAGGCCAAGCCGCCGGCGGTCGGCGACGAGCTCGGCCTCCAGGTGCGGCACACCACCACGCACTTCGACCGCGTGGTGGACCGCTGAGCCCCGCCGGTCAGTCCTTGACGGCCGGTTCCTCGGCGGGCGGCTCCTCCAGCCACCCCTCGGGGCCGGCCGGCGCGTACCCGGCGTAGCTCTCCTCCTCGCGCAGCCGACGGGCGGTGCCGAGCACGAAGGCGTCCGGGGCGCCGTCGAGCACCCCGCCGGACGGGTCGTCACTGCCGTCCCAGCGCACCGGGTCGCGGTCCGGCAGCAGGATGTCCCGGATCACCATGCCGACCAGGTACAGCGTGCCGAGCAGGTGCAGCACGATCGCGAAGTGGTACCAGGACTCGCCGATGCCGTGCTGCTTGGGCCCGGTGACGAAGCCCAGGTGGGACCAGATGCCCAGGGTGTAGAGCACCTCACAGGCCTGCCAGATCAGGAAGTCCCGCCAGCGTGGCCGTGCCAGCACCGCGAGCGGCAGCAGCCAGAGCACGTACTGCGGCGAGTACACCTTGTTGAACACCACGAACGCGGCCACCACCAGGAAGGCCAGCTGGACCACCCGCGGCCGGCGGGGCGCCGCGAGGCCGAGCCAAGCTATCCCCGCGCAGCTCAGCAGCATCAGGAGGGCGATGAAGGTGTCGAGGTTCGCCAGCCCCACGCCGCGGTTCTGCATGAGGACCAGCCACAGCGAGCCGTAGTCCTCGGTGCGGTGCTTGCTGAAGACGTAGAAGGTCGACCAGCCCTGCCAGTTGGCCATCATGATCGGCAGGTTGACCAGCAGCCAGGTCCCGACGGCACCGCCCAGCAGGGCCCGCAGGTCGCGGGTGCGGCCGGCCCGCCAGCAGAGCACCACCAGCGGCCCGAGCAGCAGCACCGGGTAGAGCTTGGCGGCGGTGGCCAGGCCGATGAACACCCCGGCCCAGGCCGGGCGCGAGCCGGACCACCAGGCCAGCGCGACGGCGGCCAGCGCGACGGCCAGCAGGTCCCAGTTGACGGTGGCGTTGAGCAGCAGGGTCGGCGCCAGGGCGAACATCAGCGCGTCCCAGGGGCGGCGCCGGTGGGTGCGGGAGAGCGCGACCACGGCGACCACCGCGCAGGCCATCAGCAGACCGGCGTTGATCGTCCAGAACCACCGCTCCTGGTCCTGCAGGGCGCCGCCGCCGGGCGTCAGCCAGGCCGCGATCTGCATGAACAGGCCGGTCAGCACCGGGTACTCGAGGAACTGGAGGTCACCGGTGGTGCCCGGGATCCGGTCCACGTACGGGTGCAGGCCGGCCGCGAAGCCGCGCCCCGAGAACAGGTGCGGGATGTCGCTGTAACAGGCGTGCACGTACTGCGGCGAGCCGGGCTGGAACCAGGCGGCGTCGTAGCAGGGCAGCTTCTGCGCCATGCCCAGCACCGAGACCACGATCACCACCAGCGCCAGGAAGCGCGCCGGGATCCACCAGGAGACGCCGAGCAGCGCGCGCCGTCCGGGCGGGCCGCCGATCACCTCGCTGCCGGCCGCCGCGACCGGATCCTCGTCCGCCGGCACCACCACGGTGTTGGCCTGCGGACCGGCCGGCGGCACGGGAACGGCCTCTTCGTCACGAACGCTGGACGTCATGGCGGACATCCTGCCGCACCCCGGCCGCCCGTACGAGGAGGCCCCTGGGCCTTTTCCGCGGGCGGGCGGCGAGGGCCCGGCCGCCGGGCGGCGGGGTACCGGCACGAACCGCTCCGAATACGACGAAACGGCGGCGGGGGCTCTTTCGGAGCCTCCCACCGCCGTTCCGGGTCACCGTCCTGCGGGGTCCGCCTACGGGGCCGCCGCGCTGCCGCCGCCCGCGGGCGGCGTCGCCGACCCGCTGGGCTTGGGCGGCTTGGTGGTCGGACCGCCGGTCGCGCCGCCGGCCCCGCCGCCCGGCTCGGTGGTCGTCGGCGCCGTCGGCGTGGTGCAGCCGATCGGGCCGAGCAGGCAGGTCGGGGACGGTGTGGTGCCGCCCGCGCCGCCGCCGCCGTTGCCACCGCCGCCGGTACCGCCGCCGGTGCCGCCACCGGTGCCGCCACCGGGGTTCGGGTTGGTCTTGGTCGGCACCGGCGCGGTGGGCACGGTGCCCGGGCAGTCGACGCCGGGGACGCAGGCCGGTCCCTGGGTCGTCGGCGGCTGGGCCGGCTGGCCGGCGTTCGGGTCGGCCGGGGCGGTGGGCGCGGTCTCGGTCGAGGTCGGCGTCGGCGTGGCGCTCGCCGTGCTGGGCGCGCCCGAGGAGTCGACCTGAGAGCCGACCGGCTGTGGGGTCGGGAAGTCCAGCTTCTTCTCGTTGGCCAGCGCGGCCTTCATGTACCGGGTGAAGACGTCCGCCGGGACGTCACCACCGTGCACCGAGTCCTTGCCGCCGGTGCCGTTGAGCGAGAGCCGCCCGGGGTGCGCCGCGTCCTCGCGCCACATCGCCACGCTGGTGGTCAGCTGCGGGGTGTAGCCGACCCACCAGGCCGACTTGTTCTCGTCGGTGGTACCGGTCTTGCCGGCCACCGGGCGGCCGAGGGTGTTGGTCTTCTTGCCGGTACCGTTCTTCGCCACGTTCACCAGCACGTCGGTGATGTTGTCGGCGACGGCCGGCTCCAGCGCCTGCTTGGTCTCGTGCTTGCCGAAGCCGGGCCGCTCCTTGCCGTCCATCAGCACCTTGGTGACCGAGTACGGGTCGGCCTGCTTGCCGCTGGCGGCGAAGGTCGCGTAGGCGTCGGCCATCCGGATCGGGCTGATGGTGGAGACGCCGAGCGGGAAGGTGGCGGTCTTCGCCTCCTTTTCGAGGTTCTCCTTGCGGATGCCCATCGCCTCGGCGATCTGCATCACGTTCTCGCCGCCGACGTCCTGGTTCAGCTGCACGAAGGGGACGTTGTAGGAGTACTGCATGGCCATCCGCAGCGAGACGTAGCCGCGCTTGCCCTTCTCCTCGTTCTTCTGGCGGTAGGGCTTGCCGTCGTCCCCCATCACCAGCGAGCCGTCCGGCTTGCGGATCTCCGACATGTCGTCGGAGAGGTAGCGGCTGTCGGCGTTGATCCGCTTCGGCTTGCCCTTGTCGTCGGTCGCCGTCTGCACGCCGGTCTGCATGGCGGTGGCCAGTACGAAGGGCTTGAAGGTCGAGCCGACCTGGACGCCCTGGGCGTCGGCGTTGTTGTCGTGGTGGCCGTTCTCCACGCCGTCACCGCCGTAGATGGCGACGATCGCCCCGTCGTTGGGGACGACGCTGGCCGCGCCGAACTGGACGAAGTTGTCGTTGTCCGGGCGCTTCTGCGGGTTCAGGGTCTCGGCCTTGACGTCGTCCACGGCCTGCTTCAGGGCGTCGACCTTGTCCTTCTGGAAGGTCGTGTAGATCTTGAAGCCGCCCTTCTCGATCGCCCGCTGGTCGATCGTCGGGTCCTTGGCCATGACGAACTTGTTGGCGGTCTCGACCAGGTAGCTGATCTGGCCGTTCATGTTGGCCGGCGGGACCTGTTTGATCGGCTGGGGGAAGGCGGTGCACTTCGCCCGCTCCTCGGGGGTGGTGTTCTTGGTCTCCACCATCCGGTCGAGGATCCAGGTCCAGCGCTCCTCGGCGCGGGCCTGGTTGGCCTTGATCGTCGGATCGTAGTACGACGCGCCCTTGAGCAGTCCGGCCAGCATGGCACTCTGACACAGGTCGAGGTCCTTGGCGTTGACGCCGTAGTACGCCTGCGCGGCTGCCTGGGCGCCGGTCGCGCCGCGGCCGAACCAGCTGGTGTTCAGGTAGCCCTTGAGGATTTCGGGCTTCTTGAACTCCTGATTGACCTTCAGGGTGATGAAGAACTCCTTCACCTTGCGCGAGAGCGTCTGCTCCTGCGTCAGGTAGGCGTTCTTCACGTACTGCTGGGTGATCGTCGAGGCGCCCTGGGTCTCGCCGCCCTTGGCCATGTTGACGACGGCGCGCATCATGCCCTTGGGATCGATGCCGCTGTCGGTGCGGAAGGTCGCGTTCTCCGCCGCGATGACCGCGTTCTGCAGGTTGGGCGAGATGTCGGCGAGCTCGACGATCTGCCGGTTGGTCTCTCCCTTGCGGGCCATCTCGGTGCCGTCGGCCCAGAAGTAGATGTTGTTCTGGTCGTTGACCAGGGCGTTCAGCTTGGGGATCTCGGTCGTCTGGTAGACGTAGAAGACCGAGCCCACGCAGGCCGCGACGAAGAGCAGGACGGCGCTCAGCCACTGCCGCCAGGACGGCAGCCAGCGGCGGAAGCCCTGCTTGCCGAAGCGCGGGTAGTCGATGAACCGCTTCTTGCCGGGGCCGCCGCCCGAGCCGCCCGGACCTGCCGCCGCCGCTCCGCCGGTGGCCGCCGCACCGCGCCGACCGCCCTTCTGGGCCGCCTTGCGCATCTCCGCGCGGGTCATCCGGGGCTGCTGGGCGGTGTCCCGCCCGCCCTGCGGCCGGCGCCGGCCGAGGCCCTCCGAGCCGATCTCGTCGGGCCCGGCGCCCGCCTCGCGCCCGTTGTCTCCGCCCGGGGGACGACCGTCGCCGCCTGGCGACCTGCGTCGTCGTTCGCTCATGTTCCAGCTACTCCTCGCCAGGCCGGTCGAGCCTGAAGGCAGGGTCCACGTCCGATGCCCGCAACCGCCCTAACCCCGGAGGTGGTCCTCGTGCACACGCGACAGCGTACGCAGCTCGGAAACCGACCTAATCGGGCATCAATCGCCAATAGCCACAAAACGGCGGCAGATCATTACACGGCCGTTGCCAAGCCTGCCCGCGCGTCGGCTTGTGATCACATTCACGCGCGTCCCCCTTGCCCGTTCGGAGACCCAGGCTTACTGTTCTCGATATATCGAGCCGATACATCGGAGCGACATACCGCCGAAGGAGGCGGGTCGCGGACCGGCCGGGGAAGGGAGGACGACGGCAGTGGGCAGGCGCTCAGGAGTGCTGGAGTTCGCCGTTCTCGGACTGCTCCACGACGCCCCGATGCACGGGTACGAGCTGCGCAAGCGGCTCAACGTCCTGCTCGGCTCGTTCCGCGCGTTCTCCTACGGGACGCTCTACCCCTGTCTGAAGAGCCTGGTGGCCCAGGGCTTCCTGGTCGAGGACAACCCGGACGTCGAGTACGTCCCGGCCACCGCGCTCAACGGCAAGCGGTCCAAGATCGTCTACCGGCTCTCCGCCGAGGGCAAGCAGCGGTTCGAGGAACTGCTCGCCGACTCCGGCCCGGACGCCTGGGAGGACGAGCACTTCGGCGTGCACTTCGCCTTCTTCGGCCAGACCGACCGGGCCGTGCGGATGCGTGTGCTGGAGGGCCGCCGCAGCCGGCTGGAGGAGCGCCTGGAGCGGATGCGCAACTCGCTCGCCCGCGCCCGGGAGCGGTTCGACGACTACACCGTCGAGCTGCAGCGGCACGGACTGGAGTCGGTGGAGCGCGAGGTCCGCTGGCTCAACGAGCTGATCGAGACCGAGCGGGCCAACCGCACCGGCCGGCCCGGATCGCCGGCCGGCGCGACCGGCCCGGCAGTACCCAAGACTTCGGACGGCCGAGGCGAGGAGGACGGGTCCGTGGACCCGCCCGGGCCACCGTACGACCGCCCGGGGCGCTCCGACCAGGAGCGCTGACACCGCGTCAGCCCTGTGCCGCGCGGCAGGAGTGGGCGCGCACGCGCCCGTCAAGCAGTCATCGAAGAAGCAGGACGAGTCCCGCCGACCCTCGGCGGCGCTCATGAGATCACAGGGAGCAACCGGAATGGGTTCGGTTCGCGTAGCCATCGTGGGTGTGGGCAACTGCGCCACGTCGCTGGTGCAGGGTGTCGAGTACTACAAGGACGCCGACCCGGCCGGCAAGGTCCCCGGGCTGATGCACGTCCAGTTCGGTGACTACCACGTCCGTGACGTGGAGTTCGTCGCCGCCTTCGACGTCGACGCCAAGAAGGTCGGCCAGGACCTCGCGCACGCCATCACGGCGTCCGAGAACAACACCATCAAGATCTGCGACGTGCCGCCGACCGGCATCACCGTCCAGCGCGGCCACACCTTCGACGGCCTGGGCAAGTACTACCGGGAGACCATCGAGGAGTCGGACGAGGCCCCGGTCGACGTCGTCCAGGCCCTGAAGGACGCCCAGGTCGACGTCCTGGTCTGCTACCTGCCGGTCGGTTCCGAGCAGGCCGCCAAGTTCTACGCCCAGTGCGCCATCGACGCCAAGGTCGCCTTCGTGAACGCCCTCCCGGTGTTCATCGCCGGCACCAAGGAGTGGGCGGACAAGTTCACCGAGGCCGGCGTGCCGATCGTCGGTGACGACATCAAGTCCCAGGTCGGCGCCACCATCACGCACCGCGTGATGGCCAAGCTGTTCGAGGACCGCGGTGTCGTCCTCGAGCGCACCATGCAGCTGAACGTCGGCGGCAACATGGACTTCAAGAACATGCTCGAGCGCGAGCGCCTGGAGTCCAAGAAGATCTCCAAGACCCAGGCCGTCACCTCGCAGATCCGCGACCGCGAGCTGGGCTCCAACAACGTCCACATCGGTCCCTCGGACTACGTGGCCTGGCTGGACGACCGCAAGTGGGCCTACGTCCGCCTGGAGGGTCGCGCGTTCGGCGACGTCCCGCTGAACCTGGAGTACAAGCTCGAGGTCTGGGACTCCCCGAACTCCGCCGGTGTCATCATCGACGCCGTGCGCGCCGCGAAGATCGCCAAGGACCGCGGCATCGGCGGCCCGATCCTCTCCGCCTCCTCGTACTTCATGAAGTCCCCGCCGGTCCAGTACTTCGACGACGAGGCCCGCGAGAACGTCGAGAAGTTCATCCGCGGCGAGGTCGAGCGCTGAACCTGAGCACCTCCGGGCACTGAGCCCGGTCCCGCTCCGGCACCGAACGGGCCCACGGTCGACGACCGTGGGCCCGTTCACCTTCCGCCGTCCAATGTTTCACGTGAAACACCGGCCCCTTCCATGGCACTCTGGGCACGTGGCGATCACCGAGAACGGCAGTACCCACCGTGCCGCGCACCGCGCCACGCTCCTCGACCTGCTCCGCGGCCGCGACTTCCGCCGGCTGCTGACCGCCCGGGTGCTGTCCCAGCTCTCCGACGGCGTCTTCCAGGTCTCGCTGGCCGCCTACGTCGTCTTCTCCCCGGAGAAGCAGTCCTCGCCCGCCGACATCGCCTCGGTACTGGCCGTGATGCTGCTGCCGTTCTCGGTGATCGGCCCCTTCGCCGGGGTCCTGCTGGACCGCTGGCGCCGCCGCCAGGTGCTCTACCTGGGCAACCTGGCCCGCTTCGGCCTCGGCCTGGTCACCGGCGGGCTCCTCCTGGTCCAGGCGCCGACCTGGCTCTTCTTCGCCTCCGCGCTGCTGGTCACCGCGCTCAACCGGTTCATCCTGGCCGGCCTCTCGGCGGCCCTGCCCCGGGTGGTGCGCGGCGAGCAGCTGGTCACCGCCAACGCCCTCTCCCCCACCCTGGGCACCGTCGCGGCCGCCTGCGGCGGCGGGCTGGGCTTCGTGCTGCACCAGACGATGGCCCCCGGGCCGCGGGCCGACGCCGCCCTGGTCTCGCTCGCCGCGTTCCTCTACCTCTCCGCCGCGCTGGCGGCGCTGCGGATGGACCGGGACCTGCTCGGCCCCGAGCACCACCCGGACCGGCCGGCGCTCGGCCAGGCGCTGGCCCAGGCCGCCCGCGAGCTGAAGGCCGCCGTCGTCCACCTGGTGCGCGACCGCCGTCCGGCGGCCCACGCGCTGGCCGCCGTGACCGCGGCCCGGTTCTGCTACGGCGTGCTGATCGTGGTCGTGGTGATGCTCGCCCGGTACACCTTCAACGACCCCGCCGACAGCGCGGCCGGCCTGGCCACCCTGGGGCAGGCGGTCGGCCTCTCCGCCGCCGGGTTCTTCGTCGCCGCGGTGATCAGCCCCTGGTGCAGCCGACGGCTCGGGCTGGCCGGCTGGATGACTCTCTGCCTGGCGGCGCCGGTGCTCTTCGTGCCCGTTCTGGGCCTCGGCTTCCGCCTGGTGCCCTGCCTGATCGCGGCGCTGCTGCTCGGCGTGGTCACCCAGGGCACCAAGATCTGCGCCGACACCGTGGTGCAGGAGTCGGTCGAGGACGCCTACCGCGGCCGGATCTTCGCCATCTACGACGTGCTCTTCAACGTCGCCTTCGTGGCCGCCGCCCTGGTGACCGCGCTGGTGCTGCCGCTCTCCGGCCGCTCGGTGGCGGTCGTCCTGGGCGTGGCCCTGGTGTACGCCGCCTCGGCCGTGCTCTATCTGCGCGCCGCCCGCCGCACCGGTCCGCTCCCCGGCGACCGGGCCCGCTGAGCGAAGCCCACCGGGCCGGGCGGCGGCCCCTGTCCCCCGGGAGCGTCGGCGCGAGTCGCTAAGGTACGTCAGATCTGTCGCAGCGACAGCGTTCTGTCTCGGGGGACAATCTGATGACCACACCTCCACCCTCGTACGGGCCGCCACAGGGGTACGGCCCCGCGCCGGGCCCGCAGCCCTACGGCGCACCCGGTCCGGGGACCGCCGCACCGCCTCCCCCGCCCGGCTACGGCCACCCGGGCGCCCAGGCCGCGCCCCCGTACCCGCACCAGCCGTACCCGCCGCAGCAGCCGTACCCGGCGCAGGCCCACCCGCAGGCCCCCTACGGCCAGCCCTCGCCGCACGGCTACCCCCCGGCCGCCCCGGTCCCGCCCGGCGCCCCGGCCCCGAAGGGCCGCGGCAAGGCCCGGCTGAAGGCGGTCGGCCTGGTCCTGGGCGTCCTCGCGCTGATCGTCGGCTACTTCGTCAGCGGTCCGAGCGTCAGCGGCGCCAAGGCCGGCGACTGCGTCAAGGCCGGCGGCTCGCGCGACGTCTCGGTGGTCAAGTGCACCGACGGCAAGGCGAACTACAAGGTGCTGGCGAAGTACGAGTCCACCACCGACACCACCCGGTGCCGCGAGACCGCGGGCACCACCAGCACCGTCTCGGGCAAGAGCGGCCGCCGCTGGAACAAGAAGCGGTACGTGCTCTGCCTCGGCCCGCTCGCCGGCGTCCCGCCGGTCAAGAAGTCCTGACCCGCCCGACCTTCCTCCCGGGGGATCCCCTTGTCCGTTCCGCCACCCCAGCTGCCGTACGGCTCGACGCCGCCCGCCGACGGCGCCAACCCGTACGCCACCGGCAACCCGTACGCCGGTGCCCCGGCCCCCCAGCCGCCGGCCGCCCCCGCACCGGCCGGCTACGGCTACCCGGCCGCCCCTCCGTCGGCCGCGCCGCCCGGGTACGGCGCGCCCGCCCAGGCCGCGCCCGGCGGCTACGCCTACCCGCCGCAGGCCGGGGGCTACCCGGCGCCGGCCGGCTACGCCTACCAGGGCGGGCCGGTCTGCCGGTTCTGCGGCGGCTTCCCGGCCGTCGACACCACCGTCCGGGGCCACCAGGGCATCATCATCATCATGCGGTTCCTGAAGCAGCCGGGACCGTTCTGCCGCACCTGCGGCACCGCGATGGTCCGCGACATGTCGGCCCGCACCCTGGTCCAGGGCTGGTGGGGCTACCTCTCCGGGATCTTCACCGTGGTCACCCTGCTGCGGAACCTCGCCGCCCACAACCGGATCAAGGACCTGCCGCCGCCGGCGCCCGGCACCCACGGACCGCAGCTCGACCCGGGCGTGCCGCTCACCAAGCGCCCGCACATCTTCATGCTGCTGCTGCCGGTGCTCGGGATCGGCTCGACGATCGTCCTGATCGCGACCGGGGCGTTCCTCGGTGCCCGGCACGACGACGACCCGTACCGGCCGCTGGTGCTGCCCACGCCCACCACGGTGACCATCCCGGCGCCGACCTTCCCGCCGGCCCACTCGCCGAGCTTCTCGCTGCCGCCGGCCCCGGCGCCGACGATCACGCTGCCGACGCCGACCGCCACCTCCAAGGTGCCCAGCGACATCGACTACGCCAAGGCCGGAGACTGCCTGCGCAACGAGAACGGCACCACGGCCACCCACGACGCCAACCCGCGGATCACCATGCTCCCCTGCACCGACACCCGGGCGCAGTACAAGGTGATCAAGAAGGTCTACGCGACCAGCGACAGCGAGAAGGCCTGCGACAACGTCGAGGGCGCCGAGAGCACCTACACCCGGTCCTCCAGCACCGAGGCGCTCAGCTTCGTCCTCTGCCTGAAGAAGCTCTGACCCCCGCGGACGGCGCGGGGGCGGTCCCGGGTTCCCCCGGCACCGCCCCCGCCCGCCGCCGGTGCTACTGCTGGGCGTCCCACCACGAGCGCAGCGCGGCCACCGCCGCGTCGTGCTCCATCGGGCCGTGCTCCAGCCGCAGCTCCAGCATGTGCTTGTACGCCCTGCCGACCACCGGGCCGGGCTTGAGGTCGAGCAGCTCCATGATCTGGTTGCCGTCCAGCGCGGGGCGGACGGCGTCCAGCTCCTCCTGCGCCTTGAGCTCGTCGATCCGCTCCTCCAGCCCGTCGTAGGTGCGGGAGAGCGCGGCCGCCTTCTTCCTGTTCCGGGTGGTGCAGTCCGAGCGGGTCAGCTTGTGCAGCCGCTCCAGCAGCGGGCCGGCGTCGGTGATGTAGCGGCGCACCGCCGAGTCGGTCCACTCGCCGCCGCCGTAGCCGTGGAACCGCAGGTGCAGCTCGACCAGGCGCGAGACGTCCTCGGTGAGCTCCTTCGAGTACTTCAGCTCGCGCATCCGCTTGCGGGTCATCTTGGCGCCGACCACCTCGTGGTGGTGGAAGGAGACCCGGCCGTCCGACTCGAAGCGGCGGGTGCGCGGCTTGCCGATGTCGTGCAGCAGCGCGGCCAGCCGCAGGGTGAGGTCCGGCCCGTCCTGCTCCAGGTCGACGGCCTGCTCCAGGACGGTCAGCGAGTGCTCGTACACGTCCTTGTGCCGGTGGTGCTCGTCGCGCTCCAGGCGCAGCGCGGGCAGCTCGGGCAGCACGTGGTCGGCCAGCCCGGTGTCGACCAGCAGCCGCAGGCCCTTGACCGGGTGCTTGGCCAGCAGCAGCTTGTTCAGCTCGGCCTGGACCCGCTCGGCCGAGACGATGGCGATCCGGTCGGCCATCGCGGTCATCGCCGCGACCACCTCGGGGGCCGGGTCGAAGTCCAGCTGGGCGGCGAACCGGGCGGCCCGCATCATCCGCAGCGGGTCGTCGGAGAAGGACTCCTCGGGGGTGGCGGGGGTGCGCAGCACCCGGGCCTCCAGGTCCTCCAGACCGTGGTGCGGGTCGACGAAGCCGCGTCCGGGCAGGTCCACGGCCATCGCGTTGACCGTGAAGTCGCGGCGGACCAGGTCCTCCCCGATGGTGTCGCCGTAGGTCACCTCGGGCTTGCGGGAGGTGCGGTCGTACGCCTCGGAGCGGTAGGTGGTGATCTCGATCAGGAAGGAGCCCTGCGGGGTGTCCTTGCGCGCGCCGACGGTGCCGAAGGCGATGCCGACGTCCCAGACCGCGTCGGCCCAGCCGCGCACGAGCCTGAGCACCTGTTCCGGGCGGGCGTCGGTGGTGAAGTCCAGGTCGTTGCCGAGCCGGCCCAGCAGGGCGTCCCGGACCGAGCCGCCGACCAGCGCGAGCCGGTGACCGGCCGCCTGGAAGCGGCGGGCGATCTCGTCGGCGACCGGGGACACCCGCAGCAGTTCCTGGAGGCCCAGGGTCTGGGCCTCGCTCAGGCCGGGGACGACCTGGACGGCGGAACTGGAATGATGGGCGCCGGTCGAGTGGGCGGTGGGCTCATTGGCAGTGGACACGGCTCACAAGGGTACGTGGCCCGGCGGCCCCGCCGCCCGCGCGTTTCCACCCGCTCACTCCCCGGCCCGCAACACCGCTCCCCTCACCACATCGTTACCATGCCGGTGGAACGAGTCCGGGGCACCGACGGCGGGCCGCGGTGCCGTGCGCCGTCATGGCCGCCCGGGCGACGGACGACCACATGTTCTTCAGGCTGATCCTCACGGCATCCCCCACGGCCGGCGGAGCATCCGCAGCAGCACGGCACCAGCAGCAGCAGCGATCGAGAACGGCGAGGGCGAACCCGTGAGCGAGGGCGGACCGCGTGAGTGAGCCGGCACGGTACCCGGGACAGCAGGCGGACGGCCGCCGTGGGCGGGTCCTGCAACGAACGGCCCGGCGGCTGGCCGGCGCGCTCGGCGCCGCGCTGGTGCTCGCCGGGACGCTGCCCGGCTTCCCGGCGGCCGCGGCCGGCGGATCGCGCCCGGCCGCCGACGCGACGGTCAGCGCCGAGTACCCGGTGACGCTGACCATCGACTCGGTGAACAAGCCGGTGGCCGTCCCGAACGGCATCGTGACCGTCACCGGGCACGTCACCAACGGCGGCAGGTCCGTCCTCAAGTCCGCGCACGCGACGGTCCGCAAGCCCTGGGCGGGCAAGCCGCTCACCACCCGCAGCGAGCTCGCCGGGGTGGTCACCCGGACCAGCCCGCAGGGGTCGGACGGCATCTCGCTGGACAGCCCGCAGTACGCGCTGAACGAGCTCGGCCCCGGCCAGAGCCAGCCGTACACGCTGAGCGTCGCCGTCGCCGACCTGCAGCTCTCCACCGAGGGCGTGTACGAGCTGGCGGTGGACGTCTGGGGCTCGACCGCCGACAACCAGCGGGACCGGCCGCTGGGCATCGCCCGGACCTTCCTGCCGTACGTCCCGACCAACCAGCCCGAGGCCCTGCCCTCCAAGGTCACCACCCTCTGGCCGCTGGTGCACGCCCCGGTGCTGGTCGCGCAGACCCTCGCCGAGGGCGACCAGACCGTCCCGGTGCTGCGCGACGACAGCCTGGCCGCCGAGTTCGCGCCCGGCGGGCGGCTGTACGCCCTGGTCGAGACCGGCGCCTCGCTGACCGGGCTGACCTGGGTGGTCGACCCGGACCTGCTGGACACCGCGTTCGCGATGACCAAGGACTACCGGGTGCAGAAGCCCGGCACGGCGGGCCACGCGGCCAAGGACGAGAACACCGTCCGCGGCACCGGCACGGCCGCCGCCACGGCCTGGCTGGAGAAGCTGCGGGGCGCCGTCGCCAAGCCGGGCAGCCAGGTGGTGGCGCTGCCCTACGCCGACCCGGACCTCGCCTCGATCGCGCACAACGCCCCCGAGCTGGAGGGCATCGACGCCGCGCTCGGCAAGGCGGCCACCGCCGGCCGGCTGACCGTCGAGGGCCGGCTCTCGGTGGACACCCGCGCCGACGTCGCCTGGCCCTACGGGGGCTACCTGGACCAGCGGATCGCCTCGGTCGCCCAGCGCGCCGGCGCCGGCCTGGTGCTGGTGAACGGTGCGAGCATGCCCGAGTCGGAGGCGCTGAAGTACACCCCCACGGCCCCCCGGCCGATCGGCAACGGCCAGACCGCCGTGGTCTCCGACCAGGTGGTCTCCTCGCTGTTCGAGGAGGACCTGGCGACCCCGCAGGACCAGACGCTGGCCGTGCAGCGGTTCCTCGCCGAGACCTTCGTGGTCTCCCGGCAGGAGCCGCAGAACTCGCGCGGCCTGCTCGTCATGCCGCCGCGCGAGCTCTCCGCCGGCACCGCCAAGGTGCTGGCCGGCGCCCTCCAGACGGCCCAGGACGGCAAGTGGGTGGAGCCGGTCAAGCTGGACGCGCTCGCCCAGGCGGCGCCCGACTCCAAGGCCAACACGGCCGTCCCGGCGGCCACCGACTACCCGGCCCGGGTCCGCGACTCGGAGCTGCCCGCCACCGCCCTGACCGCCACCACCCGGATCCAGGCCGACCTGGACACCCTGATGCGGGTGCTGACCCTGCCGCAGCGGGTGCGCGGGCCGTTCAGCGCGGCCATGGTCCGCTCGCTGTCCGCCGAGTGGCGCAGCCAGGCCCCGGCCGGCAGCGACTACCGCGACGGCGTGCAGAACTACCTCGACGAGCTCACCGGAGCGGTGAAGGTGCCGCCGAAGCGGGTCATCACCTTCGCCGGTGACACCGGTGTGCTCCAGGTCAGCGTCCGCAACGACCTGACCCAGACGGTCACCAACCTCAAGCTGGTGCTGAGCCCGAGCCAGCCCAACCGGCTCCGGGTCGAGATGCCGGCGGAGGAGCTGGTGCTGCCCGCCTCGCAGAGCGTCACGCTGCGCTTCCCGGCCGAGGCGAAGAACAACGGCACCGTGGGCATGACCGCCCAGCTGTACACCACCGGGCCCGACCCGCAGCCGTACGGCGAGCCGGTGCACTTCACCGTGGAGGTCACCTCGGTGACCAACGGCGTGCTGTACGTCTTCGGCGGCGGCCTGGTGCTGCTCCTGCTCGCGGGCCTGCGGTTCGTCCGCCAGCGCAAGCGGCGGGTGGCGCACGACGACGAGGGCGACGCGCCGCTCGTCCCGGCGGACGAACCGGCCGACGAACCGGCGGACGGACCGGACGCCGGAACGGCGGACGGTGCGGCGGAGGACCCGGGCGGCCTCGACGGCGCCGGCGGAACCGGGCGGACACCGCGCGACAGCCGCGCGGATGGCCGGGATCGGGCCACCAGTGATGAGAAGGTTGGTCCTTGACACCGCCGACACCGCCCGACCCCGGGGCGGCCTCCCCCACGACAGCGAAGAGGTGACATGACCGGGCGCAGCGAGGAGCGGCCTCCGGGCCGCGGAGAGGTCCGTCCGGGCGCCGAGTCGCCGTCCGGCGACTGGTACGTGGCCGACACCTACGCCCAGGACCCGTACGCGGCCGACGCGTACCAGGGCGGTCCTGGCGAGCAGGACCCGTACGGGCTGCGGGCCGCCCGGCCCGCGGCGCCGCAGCAGCCGGTCGCCGCGTACGACGTGCCGCCGCAGCTGCCGCCGCACGGCGGCGACTACCCGGCACCGGTGCCGCCGACGCCGTTCTCGCCGCCGGTGCCGCCGGTGCAGCCCGGCTGGGACACCCCGGCGCAGGCCGGCTGGCACGAGAACCTGCCGCCGCAGGCCGCCGCTCCCGCGGGGCCGGCCGCCCCGCAGGGTCCGGCCGCGCCCGCCGGGGGCTGGGGCGGTCAGCCGCAGTGGCAGCCCGGCCCGGCGCACTCCGCCTGGGACTCCGAGTCCACCGAGTACGTCGGGGTGGACGGGCTGTTCGGCGGGAACCAGGTGACCGCCGAGGCGCCCCGCCCGCCGGCCCAGCAGTCCCCCGTCCAGCAGCCCCCGGCCGACCGGCCGCCCGCCGCACCGGTCCAGCCCGCCCCGGCCGCGCCGTTCCCCCCGGCCGGCGCGTACCCGGGGCAGCACGGGCCGCAGCCGCCGTACGGACCCGGCCCCGGAACCCACCCGGCCCCCCACCCGGGCGGCCACGGCGCGGACGGGCACCGTCCCTTCGTCCCGCCGATCGAGTTCGACCCGCCGCTCGCCGAGGACGAGGCCACCCTGCAGGTGGCCGCCGTGCAGCTGCCGCCCGCGGTGGAGCCGCTCGCCGACCTCGCGGCCGAGGAGCAGTCCGCCCCGGCCTCCCCCCAGGAGAGCGCCGGCCGGACGTCCGGCGGCAAGGTCGCCTCGCTGCTGAACTCCAGTGCGATCATGGCGGCCGGCACCCTGGTCTCCCGGGGCACCGGCTTCCTGCGCACCATGGTGATCGCCGGCGCGATCGGCATCGCCGTGATGGGCGACTCCTACAACGCGGCCAACACCCTGCCGACCCTGCTCTACATCCTGATCGGCGGCGGCGCGCTGAACGCCGTCTTCGTGCCGCAGCTGGTCCGCAGCATGAAGAACGACGCGGACGGCGGCACCGCCTACGCCAACCGGCTGCTCACCCTGGTGATGGTCGGCCTGGCCGGCGTGGTGCTGCTGGCCGTGGTCGGGGCGCCGCTGCTCGTCCAGCTGATCGCCCATCCGATGATGGAGACCCCGGAGCGCGCGGACACCACCGTGGCGCTGGCCCGGTACTGCCTGCCCAGCATCTTCTTCATGGGCATCCATGTGGTGATGGGCCAGATCCTCAACGCCCGCGGCCGGTTCGGCGCGATGATGTGGACCCCGGTCCTGAACAACATCGTGGTGGTCTTCACCTTCGGCGCCTACATCTGGGTGTACGGCGGCTTCGACGGCACCCACGTCACCCCGGAGACCATCACCCCCGAGGGCGTCCGACTGCTCGGCATCGGCACTCTGGTGGGCCTCGCCGTACAGGCGCTGGCGATGATCCCGTACCTGCGGGCGGCCGACTTCTCCTTCCGCCCGCGCTTCGACTGGCGCGGCCACGGCCTGGGCAAGGCGGCCCGGCTGGCCAAGTGGACGTTCTTCTTCGTGCTCGCCAACCAGGCCGGCTACCTGGTCATCACCCAGCTCGCCACCGCCGCCGGCAGCGACGCCGAGGCGGGCGGCCACGGCGGTGTCGGCCTCGCGGCCTTCTCCAACGCCCTGCTGATCTGGCAGCTCCCGCAGGCCGTCATCACCGTCTCGATCATGAGCGCGGTACTGCCCCGGCTGTCCCGCGCGGCCGCCGACGAGGACGCCGGCGCCGTGCGCGACGACCTCTCCTACGGGCTGCGCACCACGGCCGTCGCGGTCGTCCCGGCGGCGTTCCTCTTCCTCTCGCTCGGCCCGGCCATCGGTCAGTCCATCTACGCGGTGGGCGGCGGCGACACCGCCCTGGACAACGCCCGCAACGTGGGCCTGATGCTCTCCGCCTTCGCCCTCGGCCTGATCCCCTACTCGGCGCAGTACGTGATGCTCCGCGGCTTCTACGCCTACGAGGACACCCGCACGCCGTTCTCCAACACCGTCTGGGTGGCCGTCTGCCAGGCCGGCTTCTCGCTGCTCTGCTGGGTGCTGCTGCCGGCCGAGTGGACGGTCATCGGGATGGCGCTCGGCTACGGCCTCGCGTACGCCGTCGGAGTGACGGTCGCGGTGCCCAAGCTGAAGAAGAAGATCGGCGGCCTGGACACCAAGCGGATCGGCAAGACCTACTCGCGGCTCGCCACCGCCTCCGTCCCGGCCGCCCTGGTGGGCCTGGGCGTCAGCCTGGCGATCACCCGGGTGGTCGGCGGCTGGGCCGGCGCCGTGCTGACCGTCGTGGTGGCCGGCGGGCTCCAGCTGGCCGTCTTCGTGCTCATCGCGAAGCGGCTGCGGATCGAGGAACTGAACGCCATGCTGGGTATGGTGCGCGGCCGACTGGGCCGCTGACCCGGCATCGGGCCGCCGCGCACCCCGGACCGTCCCGGGCCGGGGACGGCGGCCCGATGCCGACTGCGCCACATCTCTCCACCGTCAGGCAACCGCGCGGAGCTCCCAGCGGTCGTACCCGTGGAGAACAGTGGGCACAATTGTCCTGCGAGCACCGGGGCCACCGGCCCGGGCGCTCCAACGACTCTCTCTCAGGCCCGGGGCGACACAAGGGGAGGCTGGACCACGGTGGCTGATGGCACCAAGGCGGTCGTCGACACGTCAGCAGCTGACGGAGCGGCGGACGAGGCCGCGCTGGCCGCGGCAATCGACGAACTCGCCGACGGCACGGCCCGGGCCACCGGGGCCGACGCGCCGGCGAAGGAGCGCCCCGCCGCCCGGAAGGGCCCGGACGCCGCGGACGACACCGGGGACGACACCGCCGCGGAGGACGACACCGGGGACGGGCCCTCCACCGGGGGCGCCGCCGAGGACGACGGCGAGGACGACGGCGACGGCGACGAGCCGGCTGCGGCCACCCCGGCCGGGAGCGAGGAGACCTCGGAGATCACCGCCCCGCTGTCGGCCTCCGAGATCGCCGCCGAACTGGCCGCCGGCGACGCCGCCCGCCGGGCCGCGGCCGCCGCCGAGGCCGCCGCGAAGACCGCCGGGAAGGCCGACCCCGCCGCCGCCGAGCGCCCGCCCCGGGACCCGCAGCCCACCCACGACCCCCGGGAAACCGCCACCCTGCCGCAGACCCTGCCCGCCCCGCTGCGGCACAGCGGCGACCTCATCGGCCACCGCTACCGGCTGGAGGAGTGCATCTCCTCCACCGAGACCTTCAGCAGCTGGCGCGCGGTCGACGAGAAGCTCCGCCGCGCCGTCGGCGTCCACCTGATGGCCGCCGGCCACCAGCGCGCCCGCCAGGTCCTGGCCGCCGCCAAGTCGGCGGCCCTGCTCGGCGACCCGCGCTTCGTCCAGGTCCTGGACGCCGTCCAGGAGGGCGAGCTGGTCTACGTCGTGCGCGAGTGGCTGCCGCACGCCTCCGACCTCGCCAAGCTGCTCGCCGACGGGCCGATGGAGCCGCACGAGGCGTACCAGATGGTCCGCCAGGTCAGCGACGCGGTGGCCGCCGCCCACCGGCGCGGCCAGGCCCACCTGCGGCTCACCCCGCGCTGCGTGCTGCGCACCGACAGCGGCCAGTACCGGATCAACGGCATCGCGGTGGACGCCGCCCTGCGCGGCCTGCCCGCCGAGGACACCGACGAGGACGCCGAGCGCACCGACACCCGGGCCATCGGTGCCCTGCTGTTCGCCGCGCTCACCCACCGCTGGCCCTTCCCCGAGGACCGCTACGACCTCCAGGGCCTGCCCAGGAACGTCGGCGCGATGGCACCGGACCAGGTCCGGGCCGGGGTCCACAAGGGCCTGTCCGACCTCGCCGCCCGCGCCCTGTTCGACCACCCGCCGCACCACGCCGAGCCGATCACCACCCCCGAGGCGCTCGTCGGGGCGATCGCGCTGATGCCGCGCATCCGCCAGCCCGAACCCGAGCTGCCGGTCTTCACCAGCCCGCCGCGGCACAACACCCACGCCCTGCCGACCGCGCCCAACCCGACCCGGGTGGTCGCCGCCCCCGGCACCGGCCCCACCCCCGTGGCGGCCCCGGTGCGGCGCGCCGGACGGCGGCTGCGCCGGGTGGTCAAGGTGACCGCGTGGACGGTCGCCCTCGGCGCCATCGGCGCGGCCTCCTGGCAACTGGTCGACTACCTTCGCCCGGGGAGCTCCGCCGTCGCGGCCCCCCAGCCCAGCGGCACCTCCGCCGCGCCCACCAGCCACACGGCGACCCACGACCCGGTGGCGATCCCGGTCGCGCAGGCGATCTCCTTCAACCCGCTGGGCGACGGTCCGGAGGGCACGTCCGTCCTGGACAAGGCCACCGACGGCGACCCGAACAGCGAGTGGGTCACCAGCTGGTACAGCGACGCCTTCGGTCCGAAGGCCAAGGAGGGCACCGGCCTGCTGCTCGACCTGGGGGCGCCGCAGCCGGTCTCCAGCGTGAGCATCAAACTCGGCACCCCCGCCACGGTCGAGCTGCGGATGCCCGGCAAGGGCGTCGGCAACCCCCCGGCGGCCAAGCCGAAGGACTACAACGTCCTCGGCAAGGAGTCCGGCACCAACCTCTCCTACAAGCTGGACAGCCCGGTCACCACCCGCTACCTCTTGATCTGGATGACCAGCCTGTCCAAGAATCCTGAGGGCATGGCGCACGCGGGCCAGTACCAGGGCCACATCGCCGACGTGAAGGTCTTCGGCTGACCCGCGGGCTGCGGCGGCGGGGCGCGGACGGCGAGGGGTGGACGTGGCGGAGGACGGACCGGAGCGCGGCGACGACGCGGCGCTCCTCGCCCGGCACGTCGCGGGCGACCGGGAGGCCTTCGGCCTCCTGGTGAACCGCCACCGCGACCGGCTCTGGGCCGTCGCCCTGCGCACCCTCGGCGACCGCGAGGAGGCCGCCGACGCCCTGCAGGACGCCCTGGTCTCCGCCTTCCGCTCCGCCCACACCTTCCAGGGCCGCGCGGCCGTCACCACCTGGCTGCACCGGATCGTGGTGAACGCCTGCCTGGACCGTGCCCGGCGCACCGCCACCCGCCGGACCAGGCCGCTCGACGACGACCCGCAGCGGCTGGACGCCCTGGTCGGCTCCGCCGAGCCCGCCGACTCCCCGGTGGTCCGCGCCGAGGTGCACCGCGAGCTCTCCGCCGCGCTCGCCGAGCTGCCCGTCGAACAGCGGGCCGCGCTCGTCCTGGTCGACATGCAGGGCTACCCCGTCGCCGAGGCCGCCGTACTCCTGGGGGTGCCGGTCGGCACCGTGAAGAGCCGCTGCGCCCGCGGCCGGGCCCGGCTGCTGCCGCTCGTCCGGCACCTGCGCGAGGAGCGCGCGGAGACGGACCCGGGGGCTCCGGCGGCCGGTGTTTCACGTGAAACAGCGCCCGCGCCCGACGCCGCCCCTCCGCCCGGGAACCCACCCGGGCCCCGTACCGTCACAGGGACAGTCCCGGATCCGACCCGGCCCCTTCTGGAAGGAGACGCGAGCACGCGATGACGGCGCCCCTCTCCTCCCCCGACCCCGCCGCGGGCGCGCACCCCGAGGTCGACGAGCTGGCCGACCTCGCCGAGGACCTGCTCCCGCCCGCCCAGGCCGACGCGCTGCGCCGGCACCTGACCGACTGCGCCGAGTGCCGGGAGACCGTCGACGCGCTCGCCGGGGTGCGGACGCTGCTCGGCGAGGCCGGGCTCCCGCCGATGCCGGCCGATGTCGCCGCCCGGATCGACGCCGCCCTCGCCGACGAGGCCCTCGCGGCCGCCGAGGCCGAGGCCGCGGAGCCGCCCGTCCCGGCCCCGCCGACCGTACGGCCGACCACACTGCCGACCACCCGGACCGAGGACCCGCGCGCCGGCCGACCGGTCGCACCGCCCGCCGCTCCGCCCGCCCGGCCGGCCGCCGCCACCGGACCGGGCCGCAGCGCCCGCCCCCGGCGCCGTCGGACCCTGCTGCTGGGCTCGGCCGCCGCGCTGCTCGTCCTCGGCCTCGGCGGGGCCTTCCTGGCCCTGCCCGACGCCGCCCCGAAGCAGGACAGCAGTACCGCCGCCAACGCGCCCGCCCCCGGCGGCACGGCCGCCGCCAGGGCCGACCGGACCCCCGGCGGCACCGTCTACCGGGAGGAGCAGCTCGCCGCCCAGGTCCGGGACCTGCTCGCCGGGACCGACGCCGGCCGCCCCGTCCTGCCCGCCAAGCCGTCCCCCGGCGCCGGGGCCGGTAGCGGCGCCGGCCCCTCGGACGGCTCCGACCCGACCGCCGCACCGCCCGCCGAGGAGGGCCAGGGCCTCACCGGCGGCGGCCGATCCGCCCCGGCCTGCCCGCCCCCCAGCACCGCCGCCCTGCTGGCCACCGGCCGCGGCAGTTACGCCGGGTCCCCCGCCGAGCTGCTCGTCTACGCCCTGCCCGGCCGACCCGACCAGCTCGACGTCTACCTCCGCGCCCCCGGTTGCGAACTCCTGCTGCACCGCACCCTCCCGGCCGACTGACCGATGGTTCCCGTGCGATCCATGCCGACGGCCGCACGACACTCCCAGAGTGCGGGCGCCTGGTACTGATCCTCCTGGGAATGCGAGACACTGGTCAGTCGTTGTCCCGGGCGGCGGAGCAGGACCGCCCTCCCCGCACCAAACGCGGGTCGCGATGCGAACCAGGAGATGCAGTGAGCGACGTCCGTAACGTGATCATCATCGGTTCCGGCCCGGCCGGTTACACGGCTGCGCTCTACACGGCCCGTGCCTCCCTCAATCCGCTGGTCTTCGAGGGCGCCGTCACCGCCGGTGGCGCGCTCATGAACACCACCGAGGTCGAGAACTTCCCCGGCTTCCGGGACGGCATCATGGGCCCCGAGCTGATGGACAACATGCGGGCGCAGGCCGAGCGCTTCGGCGCCGAGCTGATCCCCGACGACATCGTGGCCGTGGACCTCACCGGTGACGTCAAGACCGTCACCGACTCCGAGGGCAACGTCCACAAGGCCCGCGCCGTGATCGTCACCACCGGCTCCCAGCACCGCAAGCTGGGCCTGCCGAACGAGGACCAGCTCTCCGGCCGCGGCGTCTCCTGGTGCGCGACCTGCGACGGCTTCTTCTTCCGCGACCAGGACATCGCGGTGGTCGGCGGCGGCGACACCGCCCTGGAGGAGGCGACCTTCCTCTCCCGCTTCGCCCGCAGCGTCAAGGTCATCCACCGCCGGGACACCCTGCGCGCCTCCAAGGCGATGCAGGAGCGCGCCTTCGCCGACGAGAAGATCAGCTTCGAGTGGGACAGCGCGGTCGAGGCGATCCACGGCGACCCGAAGCTGAGCGGTGTGACCCTGCGCGACACCACCACCGGCGAGACCCGCGAGCTCCCGGTCACCGGCCTGTTCATCGCCATCGGCCACGACCCGCGCACCGAGCTCTTCAAGGGCCAGCTGGACCTCGACGCCGAGGGCTACCTCAAGGTCGAGGCCCCCTCCACCCGCACCAACATCCCGGGTGTCTTCGCCGCCGGCGACGTCGTCGACCACACCTACCGCCAGGCCATCACCGCCTCCGGCACCGGCTGCTCCGCCGCCCTGGACGCCGAGCGCTACCTGGCCTCGCTGGCCGACCTGGAGGCCCAGGCCGCCACCGTCGCGGTCTGACCCCACCGACCCCACCGTCCGGGTGCGTGTGTTCCACGTGAAACACGCCCACCCCGCCGGGCCGAAACAGAACCGCCCCGCGCGGTGTTGTAGACCTGGCAGAGCCCCCCTCCCGCTTGACCCCTAGGAGTGATCGTGGCCGGCGCCACCACCACCGTGACCGACGCGACGTTCGATGCCGACGTCATCAAGAGCGACAAGCCCGTCCTCGTCGACTTCTGGGCCGAATGGTGCGGCCCGTGCCGCCAGGTGGCCCCGGTCCTGGAGGAGATCGCGGCCGACGAGAGCGACAAGCTCACCATCGCCAAGCTCGACGTCGACGCCAACCAGCAGACCGCTGCGGCGTACAACGTCATCTCCATCCCGACCCTGATCCTCTTCAAGAACGGCGAGCCGGTGAAGCAGATCACCGGTGCCCGTCCGAAGGCCGCGCTGCTGCGCGAGCTGGACGGCCTGATCTGAGGCCGCTCCCCCCCAGGACGCCGCGAGGGCGGGACTCCCCACCGGGGGTCCCGCCCTCGTTCGTCGCCGCCCCGTCCGGGATCGGCCTCGCTCGGAGCCGGCCCCGCTCGGAGCCGCCCCGCTCAGAACGGCCGCAGTGCCGGTTCCTTCCGCCCGCCGCCCAGCAGCCGCTCCAGCGCCCCCTCGACGTCCCCCCGCCAGGAGAGCGTGTTCCGCGCCTCCAGCCGCAGCCGCGGGTAGCGGTGGTGCGGGCGGACCGTCTTGAAGCCCACCGCCAGCAGGTGCTCGGCCGGCAGCACACAGCTGACCGGCTGCCGACCGACCGCTCCGAACGCCTCGATCGCCCGGAACCCCCGGCCCATCAGATCCTTGGCCACCGTCTGCACCAGCACCCGTCCGATCCCCTGCCGCTGGAAGCCCGGCAGCACCCGGCTGACCATCAGCTGAACGGCGTCCGAGGCGACCGGGCTGGTCGGGAAGGACTGCGAGCGCGGCACATAGGCGGGCGGGGCGTACAGCACGAAGCCGGCCGGCCGGTCGTCCACGTAGACCACCCGCCCGCAGGAGCCCCACTCCAGCAGGACGGCGGAGATCCACCCCTCCTTCTCCAGCTCGGGCTTGCCGGACTCGACCGCCGCCCGGCCGCTGACCGGGTCCAGCTCCCAGAAGACGCAGGACCGGCAGGTCGACGGCAGATCCGCGAGGTTGTCCAGCGTCAGCGGAACGATCCGGCGTCCTCCCATGCCCCGCACCTCCTCGTCCACTCCACAGTCGAGCATTCCCCCCCGAACGCCGACGGGTGCATGTTTCACGTGAAACAGCGCTCACGCGGAACATGCACCCATCGCCACCGGCCTGTAGGCCCGGCTCAGCCCTGCGACAGCCGCAGCCCGTCGTCGCCGGGCGCCATGCTGTCCAGGATCCGGTTGAGGTCCTCCACCGAGCCGAACTCCAGGACGACCTTGCCCTTGCCGAGCCTGCCGCCCCGCTGCGAGACCTCGACCTTCACCCGGGTGTCGAAGCGGTCGGAGAGCCGGCTCGCCAGGTCGTTGAAGGCCGGCGAGAGGATCTTCCCCGCCTTGGGCGACTGGCGCTTGGGCTTGGGCTCCTCACCGTTCATCACGGTGACGAGCTCCTCGGTCATCCGGACGGTGAGCGCCTCCGCGATCACCCGGGCGGCGAGCTCCTCCTGCCGCCCGGCGTCCGCGAGCCCGAGGATCGCCCGGCCGTGCCCGGCCGTGATCGTCCCGGCGGCCAGTCGGCGCTGCACCCCCGGCGAGAGCTTCAGCATCCGCAGGGTGTTGGACACGTGCGAACGGGAGCGGCCGATCCGGTCGGCCAGCTCCTCGTGGGTGCAGGAGAAGTCCCGCAGCAGCTGGTCGTAGGCGGCCGCCTCCTCCAGCGCGTTCAGCTCGGCCCGGTGCAGGTTCTCCAGCAGGGCGTCCAGCAGCAGCTTGTCGTCCTCGGTGGCCCGGACGATCGCCGGAATCTGCTCCAGCCCGGCCTCCCGGGAGGCCCGCCAGCGCCGCTCGCCCATGATGAGCTCGAAGCGCCCGGGCGTCGTCTGGCGCACCACCACCGGCTGGAGCAGGCCCACCTCCTTGATCGAGGTGACCAGCTCGGCCAGCTTGTCCTCGTCGAACACCTCGCGCGGCTGGCGAGGGTTCGGGGTGATCGCGTCCAGCGGCAGCTCGGCGAAGTAGGCGCCGGCCACCGGCGCGGGCTGTGCCTCGGCGGCCTGCTCCCGCAGGCTCTCCGCGGCCGCCTTCGCCGCCAGCGTGCCCCGGCCGGACGGCAGCACCGGCACCGCGGCCGGCGAGACCGCCCCGGGCGAGACCGCCGGGACCGCCGCCGGCTGTGCCGCGGCGCCGGTTCCGGCTCCGCCACCCGCCGGGGCGGCGGGGCCGATCAGCGCCCCGAGCCCTCGTCCCAGACCCCTGCGACCACCACTCACCGATTGCCCTCCGTCGTACCGTGCTGTGCCCCCGGGGCGCCCTGCCCCGAACCGTCCCGCTGCTGCCCCACCAACGAGCCTCCGGCCCCTGCGGACACCGCCCGCAGCGCCAGTTCCCGTGCGGCCTCCAGGTAGGAGAGCGCACCGGTGGAGCCCGGGTCGTAGGTGAGCACCGTCTGACCGTAGCTGGGCGCCTCCGAGATGCGGACCGAGCGGGGGATCGCGGTGTGCAGGACCTCCTGCTGGAAGTGCGTCCGGACCTCCTCGGCCACCTGGGCGGCCAGCCTGGTCCGGGCGTCGTACATGGTGAGCAGGATGGTGGAGACGTGCAGTGCCTGGTTGAGGTGCGCCCGGACCAGCTCGACGTTGCGCAGCAGCTGGCCGAGGCCCTCCAGCGCGTAGTACTCGCACTGGATCGGGATCAGCACCTCCTGGCCGGCGACCAGGGCATTGACCGTCAACAGGCCCAGCGAGGGCGGACAGTCGATGAGGATGTAGTCCAGCGGCTGCTCGTAGGCGGCGATCGCACGCTGCAGCCGACTCTCCCGGGCCACCAGCGACACCAGCTCGATCTCGGCGCCGGCCAGGTCGATCGTGGCGGGGACGCAGAACAGCCCCTCGACCTCGACCACCGGCTGCACCACGTCGGCGAGCGGCTTGCCCTCCACCAGGACGTCGTAGATCGAGGGCACCTCGGCGTGGTGGTCGATGCCGAGCGCGGTCGAGGCGTTGCCCTGCGGGTCGAGGTCGATCACCAGCACGCGCAGGCCGTGCATGGCCAGTGAGGCGGCGAGGTTGACGGTGGTGGTGGTCTTGCCCACCCCGCCCTTCTGGTTGGCCACCACCATCACCCGGGTGCTCGCGGGGCGGGGCAGTCCCTCGCCCGCTCGGCCGATGGCCTGGACCGCAGCCTGGGCAGCACGCGCGATGGGCGTGTCATCGATCTGGTCGATGGTCTCCGAGTCCTGCATGGGGCTCAGTGTTTCACGTGAAACCGGAGCGGCAACAGTCGCCGCCCGGCTGCGCGCGAGGATTCCCGAGAGGAGAGAGCGACGTTTCACGTGAAACACCATGCCCGCAATGTCGGAATTCTGACGATGCGACACTCCGGTGGTCCGATGTCGTCCTGTGGTCCCCCCGTCCGTCACCCGAACGCCGCCGGGGGTCGCCGGGGGGCCGAGAACGACGCGGGCGGGGCGGTCGAAGGACCACCCCGCCCGTGTCGGGCCTCACATCCGGCTCAGCGGCCGCGCCGCCGAGGGGTCCGGCCGCGGTCGCCGCCGCGCACCGGTCCGGCGGCCCGGCCGGCCCTGGCCGCGGCCTTGGCCCGGCGGGTCGCCGCCTTCACCCCGCCCGGGCTCTCCCCCACCTTGACCTGGACCACCCGGGTCGAGGTCTCCAGGGTGCCCTCGCCGACCGCGATCACCGACCACTCCACCGCACCGAGCTTCGCCAGTCCGGCCCGGGAGTCGGCCAGCTCCTGCTCGGCGCTGTCGCCCTTGAGCGCCAGCATCTGGCCGTGCGGCCGCAGCAGCGGCAGCCCCCAGCCGGCCAGCCGCTCCATCGGCGCCACCGCACGCGCGGTCACCACGTCCACCGCCAGCTTGCCGACCATCTCCTCGGCGCGGCCGCGGAGCACCGTGACGTTCTCCAGCCCCAGCTCGCGGACCACCTCCTCCAGGAAGGTGGTGCGTCGCAGCAGCGGCTCCAGCAGGGTCACCGAGACGTCCGGCCGGGCCAGCGCCACCGGGATGCCGGGCAGACCGGCCCCGGAGCCGACGTCGCAGAGGGTCGTCCCGGCGGGCAGCAGCTCGGCCAGCACGGCGCAGTTCAGCACGTGCCGGTCCCAGAGCCGGGGCACCTCGCGCGGGCCGATCAGCCCCCGGGTCACCCCCGAGGTGGCCAGCAGCTCGGTGTAGCGGACCGCGGCGTCGAACCGGTCGCCGAAGACCTCCCGGGCCACGGCCGGCGGCGCGGGCGGCGGCTCGACCGCCGGACGGCCGCCGGCCGCCACACCCTCGGTACCCGGACCACCGGCGCCCGTCTCCGGCCCTCCGGCCGGCGCGCTCTCCGTGTCCATCTCGAACTCTCCGCTCCCCGGATCCACCGACCCGCTCCTGCACCGTTTCACGTGAAACATCTCTCGCGGGGCCACCGCCCGCGAAGGGACGACGACCCCGCCCGCGCGTGGCGGACGGGGTCGGGTCCTCGTGTCGCATACCGACCGCCGAAGCCGTCGGCGGTCACCCTGCCGTCAGGCCGGCAGGACGACCACGCACCGCTGGGGCTCCTCGCCCTCCGACTCGCTGCGCAGACCGGCCGCGGCCACCGCGTCATGGACGACCTTGCGCTCGAACGGGGTCATCGGGCGCAGCTTGACCTGCTCCCCCGAGCTCTTCACCTGATCGGCGGCCTGGGCGCCGAGGGCGGCCAGCTCCGAGCGCTTGCGCGCCCGGAAGCCGGCGATGTCCAGCATGAGGCGGCTGCGCTCGCCGGTCTCCCGGTGGACGGCCAACCGGGTCAGCTCCTGCAGCGCCTCCAGCACCTCGCCGTCCTGGCCGACCAGCCGCTGCAGCGAGCGGTCGTTGCCGTCGCCGACGATGGAGACCAGGGCGCGGTCGCCCTCGACGTCCATGTCGATGTCACCGTCGAGGTCGGCGATGTCGAGCAGACCCTCCAGGTAGTCCGCCGCGATATCGCCCTCCTGCTCCAGGCGGGAGACGAGGCTTTCGTCGGCGCCGGCCTCGGCCTCGGCCTCGACGGCGGAGGTGATGCCTTCCGTCACTGATGGACTCCTTCGGAGATGGGCCCGGGTGGTGGGCCGGTAACGAGGTTCAGGGGGCCGCGGGAACGATCCGGAGCGGACCGGTCACTTCTTCTTCGGCCGCTGACCGCCGCCGCGCTTGGGCTGCTGCCGGCCGCTCTGCTGACGGGCCGCACCCGGCTTGGCGCCGGCGGGACGGGCCGCGGTCTGCTTGGCCGCACCGGTACCGGCGGACGCCGCGGACGTCCCGGTGGCGCCGCTGTCGGCGGGCTCCGCCGGAACCGCGTCGGCGGGCTGATCGGCCGGGGCGTCCTTGGTCAGGCCGACCGGCTGGGCGCCGCCGTGCTGGCGCTGCGACTTGCTCTGCTTCCGCGGCTGCTGCCGGCGCACCTGCACCGACTCCTCGACCACGGCCTCCGCGCTGACGGCCGACTTCTTCGCCGGGAGCAGGCCGAACAGCGGGCCCTTGATGACCGAGCCGTCCGGGTTCAGCCGGCCGGCCTTCTTCAGGCGGGCCTGGCGCTCGTCCCAGGCCTTGCTGCCCGGCGTCGGGTTGTTGCGGATGACGATCAGCTGCTGGCCCATCGACCAGACGTTGGTGGTCAGCCAGTAGACCAGGACACCGACCGGGAAGTTGATGCCCATCACGGCGAACATGATCGGGAAGACGTACATCAGCATCTTCTGCTGCTGCATGAACGGCGTCTTCACGGTGAGGTCGACGTTCTTCGTCATCAGCTGGCGCTGGGTGACGAACTGCGACAGCGACATCATGATGATCATCACCGCGACGACGATCTTGACGCTGACGTCGCTGCTGCCGACGAAGGTCGCCGAGAGCGGGGCACCGAAGATGTGGGCCTGCTGGGCGCTGTCGAGCAGGGTGCCGTCGATCACGCCGATCGGCTTGCCGTCGGCGACCTTGGCCAGCACGCCGTAGAGCGCGGTGAAGAACGGCGCCTGCACGAGGATGGGAAGGCAGCTGGAGAACGGGTTGGTACCCGCCTCCTTGTACAGCTTCATCATCTCTTCGGACTGGCGCTGGCGGTCGTTCTTGTACCGCTCCTGGATGGCCTTCATCTTCGGCTGGATCGCCTGCATGGCCCGGGTCGCCTTGATCTGCTTCACGAAGAGCGGGATCAGGCAGATCCGGATGACGACCACCATCGAGGCGATGGCCAGACCCCAGGCCCAGCCACCGTTCGGGTCGAAGACGTGGCTGTACAGCGAGTGGAACTGGACGATGATCCAGGACACCGCTGTGTACAGGGGGTTGAGGAACGAGAAGGTCACCGGTCAGGCTCCTTGGACATTGGGATTGGCCCCATGGGGCCAATGGTCGCCGGGCCCTCGGGGTCCGGACCGGCGGGGGGCATGATCACCGGCTGATCGGCGGCGGACCGGCCCTTCAGCCGGTCCCGCAGCCGGCGGTGCCACACCGGATGCTTGCGCGGCGGGACATGGTCGACCCCGCCGGGAGTCCACGGATTGCAGCGCAGGATGCGCCACACGGTCAGCGCGCCGCCCTTCACCGCCCCGTGCGTCCGCACGGCCTCGAAGCCGTAGTGGGAGCAGGACGGGTAGTAGCGGCACACCGGACCGAGCAGTGGGCTGATGGTCCACTGGTAGACCCTGATCAGACCCATTAGCAGGTACTTCATCGCCCTGCTCCCGTCGGCGCCGAGGCGGCGTGCTCGACCTTGAGCAGCCGCTTGAGCGCCGCGTCCAGGTCGCGTTCGAGTTCCTGGTACGAGGCGGACGCGGCCGGGGGCAGCGCACGCACCACTATCAGGCTACCGGCGGGCAGCCGGGACAGACGATCACGCACAAGGTGGCGCAACCGGCGCTTGACCAGGTTGCGCGTGACCGCCGGGCCGACGGCCTTGCTCACGACGAAACCCGCACGCGCCGAAGGAGTCCCCTCGGCGACGTGCGGGCGGGTGTCGCTGGTCCGGTCGGTGCGGCCCCCGGGGGCGTCCTCTCTGGCGAGATGGACGACCAGCAGGGGCCTACCGGCCCGGCGACCGCGTTTCACCGCGGTCGCGAAGTCCTGGCGCCGCCGCAGCCGATTCTCGGAGGGCAGCACAACAGACTCTGGTGCGGATCAGGCGGACAGGCTGGCGCGGCCCTTGCCACGGCGGGCAGCCAGGATGGCGCGGCCGGCGCGGGTACGCATCCGCAGCCGGAAGCCGTGGGTCTTCGCGCGACGACGGTTGTTCGGCTGGAAGGTGCGCTTGCTCACTCGGGGGCTCCTGAGGTGAATCGTAGGATGACGGGGAGTCGCTTGGCCGTCACCGTGCGTCCGCGTGATCTCCCCATGTATCGGAAATCCGGCCCATCGCCCCAGTTCGGCTGAGGTTTGAGGCAATCCACGGCGCCCGTGCTGCGCGCCTTATGGAGCGGGTGGACCCGCGGACATGCGGCAGCGGCCATCGACAACTCGACCTGGTTACGGTACGCGGGACGGGGCGCGAGGGTCAAACCAGCCGCCTGGAGGCCGTTTACCCACAGCCTGTGGACAACGACTTGATCCGTCTCTGTTCGCTGACTACCGTTGCAGGACTTGTCTGGTTTGTTCATCGGAAAGCGTGCACCAGTGGCTGATGTCAACAGCGACCTTGTCCCGGTCTGGGCGAGGGTCGTCGAGCGGCTGGTCGGCGACCCGGACATCGGGGAGATGGACAAGCAGTGGGTGCAGCGCACCCAGCCCATGTGGATGATGCACGACACCGCCCTGCTGGCGGCCCCGAACGAGCGGGCCAAGCAGGTGCTGGAGGGCCGGCTGCTGCCGCAGCTGACCGAGGGGCTCTCGCGCGAGCTGGCCCGCCCGGTGCGGATCGCCGTGATGGTCGACGCCAACGCCGTGCCGACCACCCCCGCCCCGCAGGCCCCCGCCGAGCCGTACCCGAGCCCGTCCGAGCAGGACGCCGGCGGCTACGGCGACCAGGGCTACCCGCAGGGGTACGACCAGGACTACGAGCAGGGCTACGAGCGGCCCTCCTACGACACCGGCGGCTACGAGCAGCACCCCTCGCCCTACGGCGGCCCGCCGGCCGCCCAGGCCTGGCCCGGCTACCAGGAGCAGCCGCCGGCCTACCGCGAGCCCGAGGAGCCGGCCCCCCGGCCCGCGCCCCGGCCGCTGCCCGCACCGCCCTCCACCACCCAGGGCGACCTCTTCGGCGGCGCCTACGGACCCGGCCCGGGCGAGCACCCGCGGACCGCCGCGGGCCGCCGTTCCCCCGGGGCCCGCCCGGCCGCCGGACGCGGGGGCGACAAGGGCCCCGCCGAGCGCGGCACCGACCGCCCCGCGGTCCCCGGCGTGCCCGCCCCGCCCGGCGCGCCCCCGGCCGGCGGCCCCCGCAAGGACGAGCCGGCCGCCCGGCTGAACCCCAGGTACCTGTTCGACACCTTCGTCATCGGCGCGAGCAACCGCTTCGCGCACGCGGCGGCGGTGGCGGTCGCCGAGGCCCCGGCCAAGGCGTACAACCCGCTCTTCATCTACGGCGAGTCCGGGCTGGGCAAGACCCACCTGCTGCACGCCATCGGGCACTACTCGCGCAGCCTCTTCCCGGGCACCCGGGTGCGGTACGTGTCCTCGGAGGAGTTCACCAACGAGTTCATCAACTCCATCCGGGACGGCAAGGCGGACACCTTCCGCAAGCGCTACCGGGACATGGACATCCTGCTCGTGGACGACGTGCAGTTCCTGGCGAGCAAGGAGTCCACGCAGGAGGAGTTCTTCCACACCTTCAACACCCTGCACAACGCCAACAAGCAGATCGTCCTCTCCTCCGACCGGCCGCCCAGGCTGCTGACCACGCTGGAGGACCGGCTGCGCAACCGCTTCGAGTGGGGGCTGATCACCGACGTCACCCCGCCGGAGCTGGAGACCCGGATCGCGATCCTGCGCAAGAAGGCGATCCAGGAGCAACTCAACGCTCCCGCCGACGTGTTGGAGTTCATCGCGTCCCGGATCACCCGGAACATCCGGGAGTTGGAGGGGGCCCTCATCCGGGTCACCGCCTTCGCCAACCTCAACCGGGCGCCGGTGGACCTGGAGCTGGCCGGGATCGTCCTCAAGGACCTCATCCCGGGCGGCGACGAGGACGCCGGTCCGGAGATCACCGCCCAGGTGATCATGCAGCAGACCGCCGCCTACTTCGGGCTGGGGGTCGACGACCTCTGCGGATCCTCGCGCAGCCGCGTGCTGGTGACCGCGCGTCAGATCGCCATGTACCTCTGCCGGGAGCTCACCGACCTCTCGCTGCCGAAGATCGGCGCGCAGTTCGGCGGCCGCGACCACACCACCGTGATGCACGCCGACCGCAAGATCCGGTCACTCATGGCCGAGCGGCGCTCGATCTACAACCAGGTCACCGAGCTGACCAACCGCATCAAGAGCTAGCCGGACGGCCCGTCGGGGCAGGTCCCGCGATGGCCGGAAAAGGGCGTCAGGAGCGATCCTGACGCCCTTTCGGCATGTCCACAGGTGTGCGCGGCGGGCCGGCGGGGCAGGGATGCCGGTGACGGACCGTCCGCCGGTCCACAGCCCGCGCCGAACATCTGACCGGTGATTCGAACTCCACCGGCGCGCGAGGCCGAAATCCACAGGCCGGGGCGGTTCTCCGTCATCCACAGGCCGGGGCGCCGTGAGTTATCCAGAATTCCTCCACAGGGCGCCCGCCGCTACGCTCTTCTGCGCAGGTCAGGTGCCTGTGGACTTGTGCACAACCGTTATCCACAGGGTGTGGACAATTGGCGGCCCGTCAGTGGGCCGGCCGGGTTGTCCACCGGTTGTCCCCAGGCAGGGCGGGGTTATCCCCAGGTTGTCCACAGCCGTGTCCACAGTTCGACAAGCTTCCGCCGTCGTTCATGCCCAGGTGTGAAAGCCGTCACGAAAAGTTGACCGGGGCCCGTGGATAACCGCCTCCGGATCTGGGGATGGTGCTGGGGATAACCTGTGGATACCCAGCGTGCCCTGTGGGTAACGCTCCGCCGTCCACAGCGGGCCGTGTTCGTCCACAGCCGCCATCCACATGTCCTGTGGACAAAAAACCGGGCCTGACCTGCGCAAACAGGGTTATCCACGGTTTCCACAGGCCCTACTACTACCACTACACCTATAGACCGTTCGCCTGCTTCAAAAGCGGGTGGGCCCGAAATCTGTGGACAACCGCTCCCCGACATCCGTTCGAGTTGCTTCCGCCCGTCTGCCCCGTCTGTCGGTGGAGTACGTCAGACTGTCCTCGGCGACTGGAAGCGGAGCGGCGGAGCTCGGCGGACAGCCGCACCGAAGACCAAGATCAGAAGAACCAGACGTGCGAGCGGGAGCGCTCGATCCAGGAGGCGGTTACCGGTGAAGTTCCGGGTGGAGCGTGACGTCCTCGCGGAGGCGGTGGCCTGGGCTGCCCGCAGCCTCCCGGCACGGCCGCCGGTGCCGGTGCTGGCCGGCCTGCTGCTGACGGCCCAGGACGGCAGCCTGGCGCTGTCCGGCTTCGACTACGAGGTCTCGGCCCGGGTCGAGCTGGAGGCCGACATCGAGGAGGCCGGCACCGTGCTGGTCTCCGGCCGGCTGCTCAACGACATCTCGCGCAACCTCCCCAACCGGCCGGTGGAGATCTCCACCGACGGCCAGCGGGTCAGCGTGGTCTGCGGCAGTTCCCGGTTCACCCTGCCGACCCTGCCGGTGGACGAGTACCCGGCCCTGCCCCAGATGCCCACCGCGACCGGCACCGTCCCCGGTGACGTCTTCGCCTCCGCGGTCAGCCAGGCCGCCGTGGCCGCCGGGCGGGACGACACCCTGCCGGTGCTCACCGGCGTCCGGGTCGAGATCGAGGGCGACCGGATCACCCTGGCCGCCACCGACCGCTACCGCTTCGCGGTCCGCGAGCTGCTGTGGAAGCCGGAGCAGGCCGACATCTCGGCGGTCGCGCTCGTCCCGGCCAAGACCCTGCAGGACATCGCCAAGTCCTTGGGCAGCGGCGACAGCGTCTCCATCGCGCTCTCCTCGGGCGGCGCGGGCGAGGGCCTGATCGGCTTCGAGGGCGCCGGGCGGCGGACCACCACCCGCCTGCTGGAGGGCGAGTTCCCCAAGTACCGCAGCCTGTTCCCGACCGAGTTCAACGCGATCGCGGCGATCCAGACCCAGCCCTTCCTGGAGGCGCTCAAGCGCGTCTCGCTGGTCGCCGAGCGCAACACCCCGGTCCGGCTGAACTTCGAGGAGGGCGTGCTCACCCTGGAGGCCGGCTCCGGCGACGACGCCCAGGCCACCGAGCGCATCGACGCCTCCCTGGAGGGCGACGCCATCTCGATCGCGTTCAACCCGGGCTACCTGGAGGAGGGCCTCAAGGCCATCGACTCCGCCTACGCCCAGCTGAGCTTCACCACCCCGACCAAGCCCGCGCTGCTCAGCGGCAAGGCCGCGGTGGACTCCGAGGCGGACGAGGCCTACCAGTACCTGATCATGCCGGTGCGCCTCTCCGGCTGAGCCGGCCTCCGCTCCCCGGACCGGGTCGGCCGCCATCGGCCCGGTCCGGGGAGTCGTTCGTCCACGGCTCCGTCCACAGCCCTGTGAACAAACCTGTGGAAGCCCCCGGTCGGCCCGACCGCGAGGGGGCCTTCCGGCTCCAACACGTAGGCTCAAGGAGGCGCGGCAACGGCGCCGCCCGCAGGGACGTCACCACAGGTAAGGATTTGGCTATGGAGCTCGGCCTCATCGGTCTCGGCAAGATGGGCGGCAACATGCGCGAGCGGATCCGCCGCGCCGGCCACACCGTCATCGGCTACGACCGCAACCCCGACATCTCCGACGTCGAGAGCCTCCAGGAGCTGGTCACCAAGCTGCAGGGCCCGCGCGTCGTCTGGGTCATGGTCCCGGCGGGCGCCGCCACCCAGGCCACCGTGGACGAGCTGGCAGAGCTGCTCTCCCCCGGCGACGTGGTCGTCGACGGCGGCAACTCCCGCTGGACCGACGACATCAAGCACGCCGAGGCGCTGGCCGCCAAGGGCATCGGCTTCGTCGACTGCGGCGTCTCCGGCGGCGTCTGGGGCCTGGAGAACGGCTACGCGCTGATGTACGGCGGCGACGCCGAGCACGTCGCCAAGGCGCAGCCGGTCTTCGACGCGCTCAAGCCCGAGGGCGACTTCGGCTCGGTGCACGCGGGCGCGGTCGGCGCCGGCCACTTCGCCAAGATGGTCCACAACGGCATCGAGTACGCGATGATGCAGGCCTTCGCCGAGGGCTGGGAGCTGCTGGAGGCGGCTCCCGAGGTCACCGACGTCCGCGAGGTCTTCCGCAGCTGGCAGGAGGGCACCGTGATCCGCTCCTGGCTGCTCGACCTGGCCGTCCGCGCCCTGGACGAGGACGAGCACCTGGGCAAGCTCAAGGGCTGGGCCGCCGACTCCGGCGAGGGCCGCTGGACCGTCGAGGCCGCGATCGACCACGCCGTCCCGCTGCCGGCGATCACCGCCTCGCTGTTCGCCCGCTTCGCCTCCCGCCAGGACGACTCGCCGCAGATGAAGATGATCGCCGCGCTGCGCAACCAGTTCGGCGGCCACGCGGTCGAGTCGAAGTAGTCCCCGCAGGTCCCTCCCCAGAAGGCGAGCGCAGTCCACCGTCATGCACGTCGCGCACCTGTCGCTCGCCGATTTCCGCTCCTACGCCCGGGCCGAGGTCGCCCTCGACCCGGGCGTGACGGCGTTCGTCGGCCCCAACGGCCAGGGCAAGACCAACCTGGTCGAGGCGGTCGGCTACGTCGCCACCCTGGGCAGCCACCGGGTGGCCACCGACGCCCCGCTGATCCGGCTGGGCGCCGAGCGCGCGGTGATCCGCACCTCGGTGGTGGACCGCGGCCGCTCCACCCTGGTCGAGCTGGAGATCACCCCCGGCAAGGCCAACCGGGCCCGGATCAACCGCTCCGACAACGTCCGCCCGCGCGATGTGCTGGGCCTGCTGCGCACCGTGCTGTTCGCCCCCGAGGACCTCGCCCTGGTCAAGGGCGACCCGGGGGAGCGCCGGCGCTTCCTGGACGAGCTGCTGACCGCCCGCGCGCCCCGGCTGGCCGGGGTCCGGCAGGACTACGAGCGGGTGCTCAAGCAGCGCAACGCCCTGCTGAAGACCGCCGCGATGGCCCGCCGGGCCGGCGGCGGCAAGGGCGCCGACCTGTCCACCCTGGAGGTCTGGGACGGCCACCTGGCCCGGGCCGGCGCCGAGCTCACCGCCTTCCGCCTCCAGCTGGTGGCCTCCCTCCAGCCGCTGGTCACGGCCGCCTACGGGCAGCTCGCGCCGGGCGGCGGGGAGACCGCGCTGGAGTACCGCAGCTCCTTCGAGGGCGGGCTGCCGACCAGCCGGGAGCAGGCCGAGGAGCAGCTGCTGGAGGCGCTGCGCACGCTCCGCAAGCAGGAGGTCGAGCGCGGGGTCACCCTGGTCGGCCCGCACCGCGACGAGCTGGTGCTCAAGCTCGGCCCGCTGCCCGCCAAGGGCTACGCCAGCCACGGCGAGTCCTGGTCGTTCGCGCTGGCTCTGCGGCTGGCGTCGTACGAGCTGCTGCGCGCCGACGGGGGGGAGCCGGTGCTGATCCTGGACGACGTCTTCGCCGAACTGGACGCCGCCCGCCGCGACCGGCTGGCCGAGCTGGTGGCCGGCGGCGAGCAGGTGCTGGTGACCGCGGCGGTGGCCGAGGACGTCCCGAAGGCGCTGGCCGGCGCCCGGTACGCGGTCGCCGACGGCGCCGTCCAGCGCGTCACCGGCTGACCGCGCCCCGGCGCCGCAGCCTCCCCCGGCCGTTCCGGCTTCCGGCCGTCCCGCCCCCGGCCGCTTCGGGCCGCGCCCGACCGGCCCCGACCGGCCGCCGCCGGCGGTCGCACACCCCGTCCCCGTCCCCCCGGGAGCGCCGACCCGAGCCGCCGCGTGCCTCCCCGGCTCCCGTACGCTGGACGGCTCACCGTTGTCCACAGGGTGGGGATAAGGAGATCGCCGTGAGCGATTCGGCGGAGCACCCCGAGCCGACCGGTGCCGACCTGGCGCGCTCGGCGCTGCGGGCGGCCCGGGCGCAGGCCCGCCAGCGCGGTGAGCAGGTGCGCGAGAAGCGCGAGGCGAAGCGGCACGGCCTGCGCAGCGGGGCCCGCTCGGACGGCCGCGACCCGGTGCCGCTGGGGGCGGCGCTGACCCGGCTGCTGACCGAGCGGGGCTGGGAGTCCTCGGCCGCGGTCGGCGGGGTGATGGGCCGTTGGCCGCAGATCGTCGGCCCCGACATCTCCGCGCACTGCACGCCCACCTCCTACGACGACGAGGCCGCGGTGCTCACGGTGCAGTGCGACTCCACCGCCTGGGCCACCCAACTCCGCTGGCTGGCGCGACAGTTGGTGGCCCGTCTGAACCACGAGCTGGGCCACGGCACGGTCCGCGCCATCAAGGTGCTCGGCCCCGCCGCCCCGGTGCGCGGCTACGGCCGGCTGCGCGCCCCCGGCAGCAAGGGCCCCGGCGACACCTGGGGGTGAGGGGCGGGGGCGCGGGCGGAGCGGACCGCAATCCTCCGGAACCCCTGACGGCCCTGCCAGGCGGTCTGAGCCCCCCTGGCGAGTATCGGGACATGTCCCGAGGGGATTCAGGGCGCCATTTCTGCCCTCAGAGGCTGCCAAACGCCCATCGATGTCAGTCGTACCGGTAGACTGGGGGCCAAACACTGTTGCTAGTGGCAACCGAGTCGAAACGCCGTGGTCGCACGCCCGCCCGTAGGGAGCGGGGATGCGGCCCGCGCTGTGCCAGAGAGGGCGCTTCGTGGCCGATTCCGGCAACCCCAGCCAGATCCCAGACCAGACCGACCAGTCCGACAGGTCGTACGACGCGAGCGCCATCCAGGTGCTGGAGGGCCTCGACGCCGTCCGCAAGCGCCCCGGCATGTACATCGGCTCGACCGGCGAGCGCGGCCTGCACCACCTGGTGCAGGAGATCGTGGACAACTCCGTCGACGAGGCGATGGCCGGGCACGCGGACACCATCACCGTGACGCTCCTGGCCGACGGCGGCGTCCGTGTGGTCGACAACGGCCGCGGCATCCCGGTCGGCATCATGCCGGGCCAGGGCAAGCCGGCCGTCGAGGTCGTGCTGACGGTTCTGCACGCGGGCGGCAAGTTCGGCAACGGCGGCTACGCGGTCTCCGGCGGTCTGCACGGCGTCGGCGTCTCCGTGGTGAACGCGCTGTCCACCCGCCTCGCGGTGGAGATCCACACCGACGGCCACCGCTGGACGCAGGAGTACAAGGCCGGCGCCCCGGTCGCCCCGCTGGCCCAGCACGAGGCCGCCGAGCGCACCGGCACCAGCGTCACCTTCTGGGCCGACCCGGAGATCTTCGAGACCACGGTCTACTCCTTCGAGACGCTCTCCCGCCGGTTCCAGGAGATGGCGTTCCTCAACAAGGGCCTGACCATCGCGCTGACCGACGAGCGCCCCGAGCACGTCGACGAGGAGGGCAGGCCGCTCTCCGTCACGTACAAGTACGACGGCGGCATCGCCGACTTCGTCGCGCACCTGAACTCCCGCAAGGGCGAGGTCGTCCACCCCTCGGTGATCGACTTCGAGGCGGAGGACAAGGACAAGGCGATCTCGGTGGAGATCGCCATGCAGTGGAACTCCTCGTACACCGAGGGGGTCTACTCCTTCGCCAACACCATCCACACCCACGGCGGCGGCACCCACGAGGAGGGCTTCCGCGCCGCGCTGACCGGCCTGGTCAACCGCTACGCGCGGGACAAGAAGCTGCTCCGCGAGAAGGACGACAACCTCTCCGGCGAGGACATCCGCGAGGGTCTGACCGCGATCATCTCGGTCAAGCTCGGCGAGCCGCAGTTCGAGGGCCAGACCAAGGACAAGCTGGGCAACACCGAGGCGAAGACCTTCGTCCAGAAGGTCGTCCACGAGCACCTGAACGACTGGCTGGACCGCAACCCCAACGAGGCCGCGGACATCATCCGCAAGTCCATCCAGGCCGCCACCGCGCGCGTCGCCGCCCGCAAGGCCCGCGACCTCACCCGCCGCAAGGGCCTGCTGGAGTCCGCCTCGCTGCCCGGCAAGCTCAGCGACTGCCAGTCCAAGGACCCGGCCGAGTGCGAGATCTTCATCGTCGAGGGCGACTCCGCCGGCGGCTCGGCCAAGCAGGGCCGTGACCCGCGCATCCAGGCGATCCTCCCGATCCGCGGCAAGATCCTGAACGTCGAGAAGGCCCGGATCGACAAGGTGCTGCAGAACACCGAGGTCCAGGCGCTGATCTCGGCCTTCGGCTGCGGCATCCAGGAGGACTACGACGAGTCCAAGCTGCGGTACCACAAGATCGTGCTGATGGCCGACGCCGACGTCGACGGACAGCACATCCGCACCCTGCTGCTCACCCTGCTGTTCCGCTTCATGCGGCCGCTGGTCGAGGCCGGCTACGTGTACCTGGCGATGCCGCCGCTGTACAAGATCAAGTGGGGCAAGGACGACTTCGAGTACGTCTACTCCGACCGCGAGCGCGACGCCGTGATCGCGGCGGGCGTGGCCGCCGGGCGCCGGCTGCCGAAGGACGACGCGATCCAGCGGTTCAAGGGTCTCGGCGAGATGAACGCCGAGGAGCTCCGGGTCACCACCATGGACCAGGCCCACCGCCTGCTGCTCCAGGTCACCCTGGAGGACGCCGCCCGCGCCGACGAGCTGTTCTCGATCCTCATGGGCGAGGACGTCGAGGCCCGTCGCTCCTTCATCCAGCGCAACGCCAAGGACGTCCGCTTCCTGGACGTGTGACGCCTGCCCGCAGGCCCCGCACGTACCAGTCCGCGTGAAAGGAAACTGACCACCAGTGGTCGACGACAACCGTCCCGAAGGCGAGCAGCCCGAGACCCCCGAGGCCGCCAACGCGGTCACCCTGCGGATCGAGCCGGTCGAGCTCGAGACCGAGATGCAGCGCTCGTACCTCGACTACGCGATGAGCGTCATCGTCAGCCGGGCCCTGCCCGAGGTGCGCGACGGCCTGAAGCCGGTGCACCGCCGTGTGCTGTACGCGATGTACGACGGCGGCTACCGCCCCGAGAAGGGCTACTACAAGTGCGCCCGCGTCGTCGGCGACGTCATGGGCAACTACCACCCGCACGGCGACACCTCGATCTACGACACCGTGGTCCGCCTGGCCCAGCCGTGGTCGATGCGGATGCCGCTGGTGGACGGCAACGGCAACTTCGGCTCCCCGGGCAACGACCCGGCCGCGGCCATGCGCTACACCGAGTGCAAGATGGCGCCGCTGGCGATGGAGATGATGCGCGACATCGACGAGGAGACCGTCGACTTCGCGCCGAACTACGACGGCCGCTCGCAGGAGCCCACCGTCCTGCCCGCGCGCTTCCCCAACCTGCTGGTCAACGGTGCCACCGGCATCGCGGTCGGCATGGCCACCAACATCCCGCCGCACAACCTGCGCGAGGTCGCCTCCGGCGCGCTCTGGTACCTGGAGAACCCGGAGGCCTCCGCCGAGGAGCTGCTGGACGCCCTGATCGAGCGGATCAAGGGCCCGGACTTCCCCACCGGCGCGCTGATCGTCGGCCGGCGCGGCATCGACGAGTACTACCGCACCGGCCGCGGCTCGGTCACCATGCGGGCCGTGGTCGAGGTCGAGGAGATCCAGGGCCGGCAGTGCCTGGTGATCACCGAGCTGCCCTACCAGGTCAACCCGGACAACCTCGCGCTGAAGATCGCCGACCTGGTCAAGGACGGCAGGATCGCCGGCATCGCCGACGTGCGGGACGAGTCCTCCTCGCGCACCGGCCAGCGCCTGGTGATCGTGCTCAAGCGCGACGCGGTCGCCAAGGTCGTGCTGAACAACCTCTACAAGCACACCGACCTGCAGACCAACTTCGGCGCCAACATGCTGGCCCTGGTCGACGGCGTGCCGCGCACCCTGTCGCTGGACGCCTTCATCCGGCACTGGGTGAACCACCAGGTCGACGTCATCGTCCGGCGCACCACCTTCCGGCTGCGCAAGGCCGAGGAGCGCGCCCACATCCTGCGCGCGCTGCTGCGCGCCCTGGACATGATCGACGAGGTCATCGCGCTGATCCGGGCCTCGGCGAGCGCCGACGCCGCCCGCACCGGCCTCATGGACCTGCTGTCGATCGACGAGCTCCAGGCCAACGCCATCCTGGAGATGCAGCTGCGCCGCCTGGCCGCCCTGGAGCGCCAGCGCATCATGGACGAGCACGACGAGCTGCAGCGCAAGATCGACGAGTACAACGCGATCCTGGCCTCGCCGACCCGCCAGCGCGGGATCATCTCCGAGGAGCTCACCGCGATCGTCGAGAAGTACGGCGACGAGCGGCGCTCCACCCTCATCCCCTCCGACGGCGACCTCTCCATCGAGGACCTCATCGCCGAGGAGGACATCGTCGTCACGATCACCCGCGGCGGCTACGTCAAGCGGACCCGCTCCGACCTCTACCGCTCGCAGAAGCGCGGCGGCAAGGGCGTGCGCGGCGCCCAGCTCAAGCAGGACGACATCGTCGACCACTTCTTCGTGACGACGACCCACAACTGGATCCTGTTCTTCACCAACAAGGGCCGGGTCTACCGCGCCAAGGGCTACGAGCTGCCGGACGCCGGGCGCGACGCCCGCGGCCAGCACGTGGCCAACCTGCTGGCCTTCCAGCCGGACGAGCACATCGCCCAGGTGATGGCCGTCCGCACCTACGAGGACAAGCCCTACCTGGTCCTCGCCACCCGGGCCGGCCTGGTGAAGAAGTCCCCGCTGAAGGACTACGACTCCCCGCGCTCCGGCGGTCTGATCGCGATCAACCTGCGCCAGGACGACGAGGGCCGGGACGACGAGCTGATCGGCGCCGAGCTGGTCTCCGCCGAGGACGACCTGCTGCTGGTCTCCCGCAAGGCGCAGTCGATCCGCTTCACCGCCACCGACGAGGCGCTGCGCTCCACCGGCCGCGCCACCTCCGGCGTCAAGGGCATGGCCTTCCGCGAGGACGACGAGCTGCTCTCGATGAACGTGGTCCGTCCGGGCACCTACGTCTTCACCGCGACCGACGGCGGTTACGCCAAGCGCACCGGGGTGGACGAGTACCGTGTCCAGGGACGCGGCGGCTACGGCACCAAGGCGGCGAAGATCGTCGAGGGCCGGGGCTCGCTGGTCGGCGCGCTCGTCGTCGACGAGACCGACGAGATCATGGCGATCACCCTGTCCGGTGGAGTGATCCGCACGAGGGTTTCCGAGGTTCGTGAAACCGGACGTGACACCATGGGCGTCCAACTGATCAACCTGGGCAAGCGCGATGCGGTCGTGGGAATGGCCCGCAACGCGGAGGCCGAGGACGAGGAGTCGGCGGAGGACGAGGAGTCGGGTACCGAGTCCACCGAGGTGGCCGAGGGTACGGAGACGGCGCCGGGCGGCGGAACCGCCCAGGCCTGACCTCGTACCGCGTCGGCCGGTACCGTCACGTCCGTACACGACGTGGCGGTACCGGCCGCCGACCAGTACCGGGCAATCCCGCCGGGCGCTGGATGACGAGTGACGAAGCAGGGCGGTGCGCCGTCCCTGGTGGGAAGTGCGGGAGGACCAGTGAGTGGAGCCACGGGTGCTGGGGGAGGCGCCGCCGGCGGCCGTCCGGGCGCAGCACAGGGCGGTGGGGCGTACGGCGTTCCGCAACCGCCGGCCGAGCACTCGTCCGCGTCCACCTCGCTGATGCCGCCGGTCGGCGGGGCGGGTCAGGGCGGGACGTACGGCGGCCAGCCGACGCCTCCGCCGCCGCCGGGCGCTCCGGCGGCGGGCAACGGCTTCTCCCAGCCGACCACCTACGCCAAGGGGCAGCCGACCCCGGCCCGGGGCACCCGGGTCGGCGGCGGCAACACCCCGCCCGGCGGGACGCCCGCCGCGGGCGTGCGCCGTCCGGCCGCGCCGCCGGTCTCCGGCGGCGGTCTCGGCCGGACCAGGAAGGCCAGGCTGCGGGTGACCAAGGCCGACCCGTGGTCGGTCATGAAGGTCAGCTTCCTGCTGTCGCTGGCGGTCGGGATCATCATCATCGTGGCGGCCGCGGTGCTGTGGATGACGCTGGACTCGCTCGGCGTCTTCGACTCGCTCGGCAAGACCCTGAAGGACGTCACCGGCTCGGACACCAACGGCGGCGGCCTGAACATCATGGACTACGTGGGCTTCGGCAAGGTGATGACCTTCACCTCGCTGATCGCGGTGGTCGACGTGGTGCTGCTGACCGCGCTCTCCACGCTCTCGGCGTTCATCTACAACGCGGCGGCCGGCTTCACCGGCGGCATCGAGCTCACCCTGGCCGAGGAGGACTGATCCCCCGGGCGTGATCCGGGCTCAGTTCCCGCCCGGTGCGGGGGACTTCCGTCCGCGGGCGGAATCATCGGGCCCCATCGGCTGTTGCAGCCGGTGGGGCCCGTCGGCATTCGGGTGACAGCCGCGTAGCGCGGCGTGCCGCCCGGACGGGCCGGGGTCGCGGTGGGCTTGGATGGGTCCGCTCGTTCCGCGCCACCCGGCCGTGCCGCAGGCCTCCCCGGTCCCCACCGGACGGGTCCGGGACGGCTGCTCAGGCACGGCAGGACGGAGACGCGCGATGGCGGAGCTCGCAAGGCGGCTGGTCGAGGCCCTGGACGGGCTGCTGGGGGTCCCGGTACCGCTGCGGGTGCAGGCCTGGGACGGCAGCGTCGCCGGCCCGCCGGGGGCGCCCACCGTGGTGCTGCGCAACCGCCGGGCGCTGCGCCGGCTGCTCTGGCACCCGAACGAGCTGGGGCTGGCCCGCGCCTACGTCTCGGGGGATCTGGAGGTCGCCCCGGGCACCGACCTGTACGAGGTGCTGCGGGCGGTGGCGCAGTTCGCCGAGCGCCCGGAGATCCGTACGCTGCGGCTGGGGCCCGGCGACGTGCTGGGCGTCCGGGGCCGCCGGGTGATGGGCGCGCTGCTGCGGGCCGGGGCGCTCGGCCCCGAGCCGGTGCCGCCGCCGGAGGAGGCCCCGGTGGGCCGCGGGCGGCTGCACAGCCGAGGCCGGGACCGCGCCGCGATCCACCACCACTACGACGTCGGCAACGACTTCTACGGCCTGGTGCTGGGGCCGTCGATGGTCTACTCGTGCGCCTACTGGGAGCCCGCCGCGAAGAGCCTGGAGGCGGCGCAGGAGGCCAAGCTGGACCTCATCTGCCGCAAGCTCGGCCTGCGGCCCGGGATGCGGCTGCTGGACGTCGGCTCCGGCTGGGGCTCGCTGGTGCTGCACGCGGCCCGGCACTACGGGGTGACGGCGGTCGGCGTCTCGATCTCCGAGGAGCAGGTGGCGCTGGCCCGCAGGCGGATCGAGGAGGCCGGCCTGTCCGACCGGGTGGAGGTCCGGCTCCAGGACTACCGGGAGATCCCGGACGGCCCGTTCGACGCGATCTCCAGCGTGGGCATGGCCGAGCACGTCGGCGAGGCCCAGTACCGGGTGTACGCCGAGGGCCTGTACGGGCTGCTGGCGCCCGGCGGCCGGCTGCTCAACCACCAGATCGCCCGCCGCCCCGACCACCCGGGTGAGCCGTACCGCCCCAGCCCGTTCATCAACCGCTACGTCTTCCCGGACGGCGAGCTGTCCCCGGTCGGTTCCACCGTCTCCCGGTTGGAGGAGGCCGGCTTCGAGGTACGGGACGTGGAGTCGCTCCGCGAGCACTACGGGCTGACCCTGCGTGAGTGGGTGGCCAACCTGGAGGCGCACTGGACGGAGGCGGTCGGGCTGGTGGGGCGCGGCCGGGCGCGGGTCTGGCGGCTCTACATGGCGGCCTCGGCGCTGGCCTTCGAGGAGAACCGGATCGGGGTCAACCAGATCCTCGCGGTGCGCACCACCGCGGGGGGCGCCGCGCACCTGCCGGCGACCCGCGCGGAGTGGCTGGCCGCCTCCGGCACCGCCTCCGACCTGCCGGTCCCGGAGGGGCCCGGCGCGGGCCCGGCCGCAACGGATTTGGGGGATCGGGGATCGGTCCGCTAATCTTTCAGTGCGGCAAGGGGCTATAGCTCAGACGGTTAGAGCGCTTCCCTGATAAGGAAGAGGCCACAGGTTCAAGTCCTGTTAGCCCCACCACCGCGAAGGGCCCGGAGCATCGCTCCGGGCCCTTCGGCGTTGTGGCCGCGCTCCCGGAACCTCGGGCGCCCGCCGGGTGTTCTACCGGTGGAGGCCGGGGTCCGCCCCGGCGGCGTCCGACGGTGGAGGCGGTGACGCAATGGGCCTGGTCTTCGCGATGACCATCCCGGGCCTGGTCTGTCTGCTGGTGGTGCTGGCGTTCGTCGACCAGCTGGCGCTCAGGGCGCGCCGGTCGCGCCTGGTGCCGTGGCGGGGGACGGGCCGGGAGGGGCAGATCTCGGCGACCGGTTTCGAGCAGCTGCACGCGCAGTTCGCGGCCGGCAAGCAGCACCAGCTCGACGAGCGGCAGAGCACCCTGATGCTGCGCGACGAGGAGGACGACGGGGCCCCGCCGCGCACCCGGGTGGACCTGTCCTCGGGGGTGGCGGTGGTGGTGTCGCCGCCCGCCTCCGGGCCCGGTCCGCAGCCCGGTCCGCAGCCCGGTTCGGGGCCTGCTCCGGGGCCCGGTTCAGGGTCCGGCGGGCGGGAACGGTGAGGGCTCTGCGCAGGCTCCGCGCCGGGCCGACCGTACGACAGGAGGTGTGGCGTCAATCCTCCGGCCGGACCGGTCGGTTGGAGGCAGCGGTGGCTGGTCACGATTGGGACACCGGTGTGTATCATCGGCCGCAAGGGCAGTCCGGCATCCCGACCGCCCGTTCGTGCTCGTAACACAACCACGGACTCGTCGGCCCGATCGGAACGATCGGCGCCCGGCTGCTGAGTCCGTCAACGCAAGAAGGACGAGGTCCCGCGGTGAAGAAGCTTCTCCTGGTCGCCCTGGTCGCCCTCGGCGGCTTCTTTGTCTACCGTCAGGTCCAGGCCGACCGCGCCGAGCAGGACCTGTGGACCGAGGCCACCGACCCGGTCCCGGCCGGTCGCTGAGGCCCCCGACGATCCGACGATCGACAGTCTTCGGAGGCGCCGCACGGCGCCTCCAGGGCCGGCCGGCCCGGTGGGACGACCGGGTCGGCCGGAGTTTCCGGCCCCGCACGGCAGGAGTGCCGGAACGGGGCACCGGATCGGTACCGGAACCGGGTACGCTAGTGTCCGGCGGTGCGCCTGGTGCCGCCCCGGGGCTTTAGCTCAGTTGGTAGAGCGCTGCCTTTGCAAGGCAGATGTCAGGAGTTCGAGTCTCCTAAGCTCCACAGTTCCCTCCACCGCGCGTGGACGGCGATCGGCCGCTGACCTGATCTCGGGTCAGCGGCCGTTCCGCGTTCTCACTGCGGTTCGCGCGGGTCCTGCGGCTCGGAGCGGTCCTCGGCGGGCGCCGCGGCCGAGGCGGGGCCGGCGGCGTCCGGGGAGCCGTTCACCGGGGCGTCCGGGCCGGTTCCCGAGGCGTGCGAGCCGGCCGGGCGGGCGAGCGACGGCGGCTCCACCAGCCATTCCGGGTTGCTGCGGTGCCGCCACCACTGCCAGGTGGCGATGCCGCTGCCGATCGCGATCACGCCGGCCACGGCCAGTCCGGTCGCCCAGCCGGTCCGGCGCGACCTGCGGGCGTTGCGTGCCGCGAGGTCGCTGATCTCGGCCGAGGTGACGTTGCCGCGCATGGCGGTCAGCGCGGCGGCGCCGCGGGTCTGGGCCTCCTGGGCGACCGGAACGACGGCCGCGCGGGCCTCCTCGACGGCGTGCACGACCTTGGGGGTGACGGTGCACCGCGCCTGGTCGGCGGCCCTGGCCGCCGAGGGGCGGGCGGCCCGGGCCGCCTCCTGGGTGCGGTGCAGGGCCTTCAGGGCGTTCTGCTGGGCCTCCGGCGGCAGGCTGGCGAAGGCGTGACCGACCTGGGGGGCGATGTGCCGGTCGTACTGGACGCGGACGGTGTGGGCGGCCTGGGAGGCCTGCTGCCGGGCGCTGTCCGCGAAGCTGCCGGCCGTCGCTCGGGCCGAGTCCAAACGGGTCACGAGTCTCTCCTCCTGGTGGCGTCCTTTATGCACATATCCACCTGAATGCTGATCATGCATCCGGATTTGTCCGGTGGCATGCCGGAGTGGGCCGTACGCGGGGTGTGCCGGGTGGCCGGGAGGCCGTCGGAGGGGCCGCCGGGGCCGAACGGGCCGCTCGGTCGGGTGTGCGGCCGCAGTAGGCTGGCGGTTCCGGCGGGGGTGCCCGCCGGGAGCGCGTACGTGTCGTCGCAGCAAGCCGTGGCAGAAGGGGATAGCCGATGCTCCCGGACGAGCCGAAGCCGCCGATCGACCCGACCCCCGGGGCGGGCGGCGGGAGCGGGCTGTCGCGCTGCTACCGGCACCCCGAGCAGGAGACCGGCATCGGCTGCTCGCGCTGCGGACGGCCGATCTGCCCGCGGTGCATGGTGAACGCCTCGGTGGGCTTCCACTGCCCGGAGTGCGTCAGCGAGGGCGGTCGCCAGGTCCGCCGGGCGACCACCCGCTTCGGCGGGCGCCCGACCGAGGACGGCGCGCTGGTCACCAAGGCGCTGATCGGCATCAACCTGGTGGTCTTCGTGCTGGCCGCCTACGTGCTCACGCCCTGGCTGGGCTTCGACCTCGAACTGCGCAGCTTCGCCCCCGACCGGTTCTATCCGTTCCCGTCCGGCGTCGCCGAGGGCCCGGGCCAGTGGTACCGGCTGCTGACCGCCGTGTTCCTGCACACCGCGCCCTGGCACATCGCCACCAACATGATGGTGCTCTGGGTGCTCGGCCCGCAGTTGGAGTCGGCCCTGGGGCGGGCCCGCTTCCTCGCGCTCTACCTGCTCTCCGGTCTGGCCGGCAGCGCCTTCGCCTTCCTGCTGGCCGGGGACGGGATGCGCTCGCTGGGCGCCTCGGGGGCGGTCTTCGGCCTGCTGGGCGCGACCGTGGTGCTCTACCGGCGGGTCCGGGCGCCGCTCGGGCCGATCATCGCGCTGCTGGTGTTCAACCTGATCGTCACCTTCTCGGTGCAGGGGATCGACTGGCGCGCGCACCTCGGCGGCCTGATCGCCGGGATGCTGACCGCGGCCGGCCTGATGTACGCCCCGCGGGCCCACCGGGCGACCGTGCAGGGGCTGACGCTGGCGGGCGTGGCCGGGCTGGTGCTGGCGATGGTGCTCGTCGGGACGGCCGCCTACGGCGGGTGATCCCCCGGCCGCGGACCGCGCGGACGCGCGTCCGGCGCCCGCACGGTTGTCCACAGCAGGTGCCGGGTTGTGCACAGGCCGTGCGAACGACCCCGGCCGGACGCCTGTTCTACGCGTGTCCCGCTGTGCGGATCCGCCGGACGAAGTAAGGGCGCGCGACGGTGTGGAAAGCGCCCCCGGCCTAAGTTATCCACAGGCCGGTGTGACTTTTCCCCAGTGTGGATAACCGTGTGGATAAGCGTGATGAGCAGATCATCGCCCGTGGTTTTCCGGCGGACTCCCACCGTCCGGGGGCACCACGAAGCCGCCCCGGGACGGACCCGTCCGGGGCGGCGGTGGAGGAGCTCAGGGCAGCAGCCCCGGCGTCACTTCCACTGGGTGGAGACGCCGAAACCCGCCGCGATGAAGCCGAAGCCCACCAGGATGTTCCAGTTCCGCCAGCTCTCCACCGGCCAGCTTCCGCTGGTCACGTAGTAGGTGACGATCCAGACCAGGCCGATCAGGAACATCGCCAGCATCAGCGGCGCAACCCAGCTGCGGCCCGAGCTGATCTTCACCGTGGCCGTGGTCGGCGGGGTGTAGTCGGACTTCTTGCGGAGTCGAGACTTCGGCACGAGGAGCTCTCCTGTCGATGCGCTGTGACCGCGCAGGGGTTCACGGTGGTGTGGCGGCGTCCGTTAGCGTAGTGGTTCGGCGGGTCCGAAGGAGATAAGGGTACGGTGCCTAATTTGTCGATTCCCCCTCGGCCGGCCCGTACCCGCGCCTCCGGCACCCGAATTGTCGGACGTGCCCTGACCTGCGCCGTCTTCGCGCTCGCCGGACTGCTCTTCTACATCAGCGCGCAGACCGCGCGCGGCACCGACCTGCGCACCGACAACTCGCTGCTCAGCCTCTCCGACGTGATAAGGCAGCGCAGTGCCCAGAACCAGCAGTCCCAGGCCCAGCTCGCCGAGCTCCAGGAGCGCGCCCAGCGGCTCACCGGCCAGCAGGGCAGCCCGGCCGACGCCGCCCAGCTCACCGCCCTGGAGCAGGCCGCCGCCCTGGACCCGCTCCAGGGCCCCGGGCTCACCGTCACCCTGAACGACGCGCCCCCGAACGCGACCTCGCGCCTCCCCGGGGTGCGCGAGCCGGACGTCAACGACCTGGTCATCCACCAGCAGGACATCCAGGCCGTGGTCAACGCGCTCTGGCGCGGCGGCGCCGAGGGGGTCCAGGTGATGGACCAGCGGCTGATCTCCACCAGCGCCGTCCGCTGCGTCGGCAACACCCTGCTGCTCCAGGGCCGGGTCTACTCGCCGCCGTACGTGGTCAAGGCGGTCGGGAGGACCGACGCGCTGCGCGCCGCGGTGGAGGCGGACCCGACGATCCGCAACTACCTGCAGTACGTCCAGGCGTACGGACTGGGCTGGAAGGTGCAGGAGAGCGGCGACCTCTCGCTGCCCGGCTACTCGGGAACGGCGGACCTGCGCGCGGCCACCGGCCAGCAGTAGACCGGTGGGAAGGGCCTGGCGCCGACGGGCCGGGGTCTAGTCTTGACCCCAGTCCGCTACGTCGAGGGAGCACCATGTACGGCTGGATCTGGCGTCACCTGCCGGGGAACACCCTGGTCAAGGCCGTCGTCTCGGTGCTCCTCGTGCTGGGGATCGTCTACCTCCTCTTCACCTACGTCTTCCCGTGGGCGGAACCGCTGCTCCCCTTCGGTGACGTCACAGTGGACGGAGACGGCGACGGCGCCGTCGGCTGACCCGGCGGCCCCGCCACCCGCTCCAGTCCCCGCACCCCCCGGAGAACGCGCGCCCATGACCTCCCGGCCGACCCCGCCCCGCATCCTGGTCGTCGACAACTACGACAGCTTCGTCTTCAACCTGGTCCAGTACCTCTACCAGCTCGGCGCCACCTGCGAGGTGGTCCGCAACGACGAGGTGACCGTCGAGCACGCGGTGCGCCGCGACGGCGACGCCGGCTTCGACGGGGTGCTGCTCTCCCCCGGCCCGGGCGCCCCGGAGGAGGCCGGCGTCTGCATCGAGATGGTGCACCACTGCGCGCGGATCGGGCTGCCGGTGTTCGGCGTCTGCCTGGGCCTGCAGTCGATCGCGGTGGCCTACGGGGCCGTCGTCGGCCGGGCGCCCGAGCTGCTGCACGGCAAGACCTCGCCGGTCGAGCACGAGGACGGCGGCGTGTTCGCCGGCCTGCCCTCGCCGTTCACCGCCACCCGCTACCACTCGCTGGCGGTCGAACCCGCCACCGTGCCGGACGAGCTGCTGGTCACCGCGCGCACCGGGAGCGGCGTGATCATGGGGCTGCGCCACCGCGACCTCGCGGTGGAGGGCGTGCAGTTCCACCCGGAGTCGGTGCTCACCGAGGGCGGCCACCGGATGCTCGCCAACTGGCTGGCCGAGTGCGGCGACCCGCAGGCCGTCGACCGGTCGGCCGGGCTCGCCCCGGTGATCGGCCGGGGCTGAGCGGCGTGACCGCGGTGCGTCCGGAAGCGGACCCGCAGGGCGGCGACGCGTACCGGCAGCAGTACCCTCCGGCCTCGGAGCACCCGTACCCGCAGGGGCAGCCGGGCCGGTACGGCGAGCAGGGCGGGTACGGCGGGGCGCCCTACCCGCCGGGTCCGTACCAGCAGGGCCAGTACCAGGGGTACGACCCGTACCAGGAGCAGCAGCTCCGGCAGGGCGGCTGGATCCCCGCCCAGCCCAACCAGGGCCAGGACCAGGGCCACAACCAGGACCAGGGCCAGGGCCAGGCGCAGGGCTGGGCGGGCCGGCAGGACGCCGAGGACGGCTGGGGCGTCTACGAGCAGGCCGCACCCCCCGTGGCGCCCGAGCGGGCGCAGGAGGCGCTCCGCCTGCACCTGGAGAGCCCGGAGGCGTCCGGGACGGAGCGGGCGGTGTTCGCCGCCGCCGAGACGGTCACCATGGACGCGGTGGCGGGCGGACCGCCGCCGGCCGTCCCCGGCGGGCGGGCCGAGCGCCGCCGGGCCGCCCAGGGGCGCGGACGGCGCCGCGGGGGAGCCCGGACCGCCGCCGCGGACCGGCCCCGGCCGAAGGAGTCGGCGGCGGTGGTCTTCGCCCGGTTCCTCGGAGAGCTCTGCATCACCCTCGGCCTGGTCATGCTGCTCTTCGTCTCCTACCAGCTCTGGTGGACCAACGTGCAGGCCGACGCGGCCGCCGACGGGGCCCGCAGCCGGCTGGAGGAGCAGTTCGACGCGGCCGCCCCGGCCCCGGCGCCGGGACAGCCGGCCCCGGATCCGGCCAAACCGGAGACGTTCGAGCCCGGCAAGGGCTTCGCGATCATCCACATGCCGAAGCTCGGCCAGAAGTTCCCGATCGCCGAGGGCACCGCCAAGGGCGCGGTGCTCGACAAGGGCCTGGTGGGCCACTACACGGGGACCGGCATGCCGGCCGACAAGGCGGGCAACTTCGCGCTGGCCGCGCACCGCAACACCCACGGCGAGCCGTTCCGGCGGATCAACCAGCTCGGCAAGGGCGACCGGATCGTGGTGGAGACCGCCACCGCGTACTACACCTACGAGGTCACCGGCGGCATCCCGGAGACCCCGCCGTCCAACGTGAGCGTGATCAAGCCGGTGCCGAACGGCGCCGGGTACAGCGGCGCGGGCCGCTACATCACGCTGACCACGTGCACGCCGGAGTTCAGTTCGAAGTACCGGCTGATCGTCTTTGGCAAGATGATCGAGGAACGGCCGCGCAGCCAGGGCAAGCCTGCCGCCCTCACGGGAGGCTGACCGCGAGCGGGCGAGTAGCAAGGGGAGAGACGTGACGCAGCAGACCGGAGCGGTGGCGGAGGAGGCCTTCCCGGAGCGCGGGCCGGAGGCCGGGGACCGGCCGCCGCGCCGCGGGCGCGGGCGGGCGCTGGCCGTGCTGGGGGTCTTCGGCGAGCTGCTGATCACCCTCGGCCTGGTGCTCGGCCTGTTCGTCAGCTACTCGCTCTGGTGGACCGACGTGCTGGCGGACCGCTCCGCCGCCGCGGCCTCCGACCAGCTGCGCGACTCCTGGGCGGCCGGCGGGCCGGCCGTCCCCCTCCCGTCCGGCGCCCCCGCCGGCTCCCCGTCCGGTTCCGCCGACCCGGGTGCCCCGGAGGCCGGCGGCGGTCCGGCGTCCGGTCCGGGCGGCACCGGCACCGGTACCGGCGGCGCGGCCGCCGCGGCGGGCACGGACGTCGGCTTCCTGCACGTCCCCGCGATGGGCCGGAACTACCAGGTGCTGATCCGGACGGGCACCGACGCCGACACCCTGGCCGACGGGGTCGCCGGGGTCTACGAGCAGCCCTACCGCTCGGCGATGCCCTGGGACGCGTCCGGCAACTTCGCGCTGGCCGCCCACCGGGACGGCCACGGGGCGAAGTTCCACAACCTCGACGCCCTGCGCAAGGGCGACCCGATCGTCGTCGAGACCCGGGACAAGTGGTACGTCTACCGGGTCGACAGCACCCTGCCGGAGACCACCAAGTTCGACACCGGCATCGTCGCCCCGGTGCCGAAGGGCTCGGGCTACACCGAGCCCGGCCGGTACATCACGCTGACCACCTGCACCCCGGTCTACACCTCGCGCTACCGGATGGCGGTCTGGGGGAGCCTGGTGCGGGTGGACGACGTGGACGCCAAGCGCACCCCGCCCGCCGAGCTGCGGCGCGGCTGAGGCCCCCGGAGGGGGCCTGGAGCGCCGGGAGGGGCCGGGGCGCACCGGGAGGCGCACGGAAACGCCCGAGGGCCCGTCGACGGGGTGTCGACGGGCCCTCGGGCGTTCCGGGGGACAACCCGCCCGGCCGCCCCGGTCCCGAGGGACTCAGAACCAGGGGAACCAGGGCCTAGTTGTTGTTGGGTCCCCCTTTGGTGTTCGTGGGGTTGGGGAAGCCGGGGATCCCGGGGACGGTGGGTGTGTCCCCCCCTTTGGGCGGATCGACGGCCTTGGTCATCAGCCCGACCGAGGTGTTCGGGTCCACCTGCGTCCCGGCGGGCGGGTTCGAGGCGAGGACGATCGCGTTCGGGTCCTGCGGGCCGCCGGTGACGGAGTACTTCAGGCCCATGCTCTCCAGCTTCGCGATCGCGTCCTTGAGCGGGACGTTCTGCAGCGGCGGGACGGAGACCTTCTCCGGGGCCTTGAAGATGGTCAGGGTGATCTTGGTGTTGGCCGGCTGCTTGCCGCCCGACGGGTTCTGCGAGGCCACCGTGTTGACCTTGGCCGGGTCGGTGGTCTGCGCCGTCTTCGAGGCGTCCACCTGGAAGCCGGCGGCCTCCAGCGCGGCCTGCGCGGCCTCCTTCTGCTGGCCGACCACGCTCGGCACGTTGATCTTGGCCTTGCCCTGCGAGACGGTCAGCTTGACCGGGGCGGCCGGGTCGGCGCCGCCGTTGGCCGGGTCCTGGGCGATGACCTGGTCCAGCGGGGCGTTGTCGTCGTCCTTGTAGTCGGTCGTGACGTTGGTGAAGCCGGCGTCGGCGAGCGCCTTGAGGGCCTGGTCCTTGGTCTTGCCGACCACGCCCGGCACGGTGGCCTTGGCCGGGCCGGAGGACAGCTGCACGGTGATCGTGGCGGTCTCGGCCACCTGGCCGCCGGCCGCCGGGTTCTGCGTGCAGACCTGGTCCTTCTTGACGTTGGTGTCCGGGCAGGCGATCTTCTCGCCCTCGGTGACCACCAGCTTGGGACCGGCCTGGGTGGCGAGGGTCTTGGCGTCCGCCAGGGTCTTGCCGACCAGGTTGGGCACCGCGACCTGCGGCGCCTCCTTCGTGCCGCCGCCCTTGTTGCCGAACATCGCCTGGGCGACGAAGAAGGTGCCGACCAGGACCAGCACGGCGGCGACCGCCAGCACGATCCAGGAGGTGTTGCTCTTCTTCGGCGGCTCCTCGCCGCGCCGGCCGGCGCGGCCGTAGCCCTCGTCGTAGCCGTCGTTGCCGCCGCCCGGGGCGCCGGCGTAGGTCTGGCCGTAGCCGTCGTCGTAGCCGCCGGCCTGCGGCTGGCCGGGGTAGCCGGCCGGGGAGGCCTGCGGCAGGACGGTGGTCGGACCGCCGGGGGCCTGCTGCGGCAGCACGTTGGTCTGGCCGTACGGGTCGTGCTGCTGCGGGTAGCCGTTCTGGTCGTAGCCGTACGCGGCGCCCATGCCGTACGCGGCGGCCTGCTGGGCGGCGGCCACCGGCAGGCCGTCGAGGAAGCGCTCGATGTCGTCGCGCATCTCGTCGGCGGTCTGGTACCGGTAGTCGCGGTCCTTGGCGAGCGCCTTGAGCACGATCGCGTCGACCTCGGGGCGGACCTCGGGGTCGAAGACGGACGGCGGCTGCGGCTCCTCCCGGACGTGCTGGTAGGCGACCGCCACGGGGGAGTCGCCGACGAACGGCGGGCGGACGGTGAGCAGTTCGTAGAGCAGGCAGCCGGTGGAGTACAGGTCGGAGCGGGCGTCCACCTGCTCGCCCTTGGCCTGCTCCGGGGAGAGGTACTGGGCGGTGCCGATGACGGCGGAGGTCTGCGTCATCGTCATGCCGGCGTCGCCCATCGCGCGGGCGATGCCGAAGTCCATCACCTTGACGTTGCCCTGCCGGGTCAGCATGACGTTGGCGGGCTTGATGTCGCGGTGCACGATGCCGGCCCGGTGCGAGTACTCCAGGGCCTGGAGGATGCCGATGGTCATCTCCAGCGCCCGCTCCGGCAGCAGCCGGCGGCCGGAGTGCAGCAGCTCGCGCAGGGTGGAGCCCTCGACGTACTCCATCACGATGTACGGGATGGAGATGCCGTCGATGTAGTCCTCGCCGGTGTCGTACACGGCGACGATCGCGGGGTGGTTCAGTGACGCCGCGGACTGCGCCTCGCGACGGAAGCGGGCCTGGAACGACGGATCACGGGCCATGTCGGCCCGGAGCGTCTTCACGGCGACGGAACGGCCGAGCCGGGTGTCATGGCCGAGGTACACCTCGGCCATGCCGCCGCGTCCGAGGACGCCGCCGAGCTCGTACCTGCCGCCGAGGCGACGAGGCTCTTCCATAGTTCCGACCCTCTCCCTCACCCGCCGGTGAGGTTGTGACGTAGGTGTCCCCACACGCTCCGTGTGACGCCGTCCGGGCCCCGGGTGGTTCTGCGATCAGGACCGTCCGGCACCGCGCGGACGGCAACGGACACACCCGTTGCTGCGGATACGCTACCGGTCGGACGGGGTCGGGCCCGAGTCGGCCGCAGGCCGATATCAGACCGGTATCCGGACAGGGGTGCCGATCGTGACATTTCCCTCACCCGCGGACGCATGCCGTCACTTGCCCAGGACGGCCTGCATCACCGACTTGGCGATCGGGGCGGCGAGCCGGCCGCCGCTGATGCCGTCGCGGTTGTTGGAGCCGTCCTCGACGACCACCGCGACCGCGACCGAGCGGCCGTCGGAGGCCTTGGCGTACGAGGTGAACCAGGCGAACGGCAGGCCCGCGTTGCCCTCGCCGTGCTGGGCGGTGCCGGTCTTGCCGCCGACCGTCAGTCCGGGGATCTTGGCGTTCCGGCCGGTGCCGTTCTCGACGACCGAGACCATGAGGTCCTGCAGCTTCTGCGCGGTCGCCGGGCTGACCGGCTGGGAGAACTGCTTGTCGGTGTGCTTGGAGATGGTGGTCAGCGAGGCGGAGCGCTCCTCGGCGACCAGGTAGGGCTGCATCAGCGTGCCGTTGTTGGCGATCGCCGCGGAGACCATCGCCATCTGCAGCGGGGTGGCCTGGGTGTCGTGCTGGCCGATCGAGTCCTGGGCGGTGCCGTCCGGGGTGGAGTTGGACGGGAAGACGCTCTTCTCGGAGCGGATCGGGGTGTCCACGGTGCTGTTGAAGCCGAACTTCTCGGCCTGCACCCGCATCTTGTCCTTGCCCAGGTCGGCGCCCATCTTGGCGAACACCGTGTTGCAGGACTGGTCCATGCCGGACTTGATGGTGGCGTTGCCGCACTGCTCCCGGTCGGACTCGTTCTTCAGCACGAAGTTGGTGCCCGGCAGGGTGTACGGGTCCGGCGTCTGGGTCTGGTCGTCGATGCTCTGGTACAGGCCGTTCTCGAACGCCGCCGCCGCGGTGACCAGCTTGAAGGTCGAGCCGGGCGGGTACGTCTCGCGCAGCGCCCGGTTGAGCATCGGCTTGTTGGGGTCGGCGTTGAGGTCGGTCCAGGCCTTGGAGTCCGCCTCCGTGTTGCCCGCGAAGCTGCCCGGGTCGTAGGACGGCGTGGAGACCAGGGCCAGGATCGCGCCGGTCTTCGGGTCGAGCGCGACGACCGCGCCCTTCTTGTTGCCGAGCCCCTCGAAGGCGGCCTTCTGGGCCTTGGAGTCGATCGTGGTGACGACGTCGCCGCCGCGCTTCTGCTCGCCGGTCAGCATGTCCAGGGTGTTGCGGAAGAACAGCCGGTCGTCGCTGCCGGAGAGGACGCCGTCCTCCAGCTGCTCCAGCTGGCTCGACTCGAACGCCTGCGAGGAGTAGCCGGTGACGTGGGCGTACATCTGGGGATCGATCCAGGACCGCTTGTACTTGTAGCGCAGGCCGTTCACGAAGGTGGACTGGGTGATCGGCTGGCCGTCGACGATGATGTTGCCGCGCGGGTAGGCGTAGCGGTCGTAGACCTGGCGCTTGTTGTACTTGTTGCTCGCCCAGGCGTCGGCCTGCACGCCCTGGATCCAGTTGGTGCGCACCATGAGGGCCAGGACCAGCACGAGGCAGAAGATCGAGACCCGGCGGATCGGCTTGTTCACGAGGCGGTACCCCCCTGGATCTCGGGTGTGGGGGTGGGTTCCACCCCGGGGCGGCGGGCGTTGTCGCTGATCTTCAGCAGGATCGCGACCAGCGCCCAGTTGGCGACCACCGAGGAGCCGCCCTGGGCGAGGAACGGCATGGTCATACCGGTCAGCGGGATCAGGCCGGTGACGCCGCCGGCGACCACGAAGACCTGCAGCGCCATCGCCGAGGAGAGGCCGACGGCGAAGAGCTTGCCGAACGGGTCGCGGGCGGCGATCGCGGTGCGCAGGCCGCGCTGGATCAGCAGGGCGTACAGCATGAAGATCGCCATCATGCCGGTGAGGCCCAGTTCCTCGCCGAACGAGCCGAGGATGAAGTCGCTCTTGGCGGCGAAGTCGATCAGCCAGGAGCGGCCCTGGCCGAGGCCGGAGCCGGTCACCCCGCCGGAGCCGAAGGACATCAGCGCCTGGCCGATCTGCTCGGTGGCGCCCGGCGGGTGGTTCGGCGCGAAGGCGGCCATCGGGTCGAGCCAGGCGTCGATGCGGGTCTTCACGTGGCTGGTGGTGGAGGCCACCGCGACCGCGCCGCCGATCGACATCAGCAGGCCGAAGACGATCCAGCTGGTCCGCTCGGTGGCGACGTAGAGCATCACCACGAAGAGGCCGAAGTACAGGAAGGACGAGCCGAGGTCGTTCTCGAAGATCAGGATGAGCAGGCTGAGCAGCCAGATCACGATGATCGGGCCGAGGTCGCGGCCGCGCGGCAGGTACAGGCCCATGAAGCGGCGGCTGGCCAGCGCCAGGGCGTCCCGCTTGACCATCAGGTAGCCGGCGAAGAACACGGTCAGGATGATCTTGGCGAACTCACCGGGCTGGATCGAGAAGGAGCCCATCCGGATCCAGATCTTGGCGCCGAAGTCCTCCTTGCGCGCCGGGAAGAACGCCGGCGCGGCGAGCAGCACCAGGGCCACCGCCATCGAGATGTAGGTGTAGCGCTGGAGGACCCGGTGGTCCTTCAGGAAGACCATCACCACGATGAAGAACGCGATGCCCAGGCCCGACCACATCAGCTGGTTGGCCGCGGCCGGGAAGTTGTTGTGCATCAGCGGCCCGGCCTTGTCGAGCCGCCAGATCATCACCAGGCCGAGCCCGTTCAGCAGGGTCGCGATGGGCAGCATCAGCGGGTCCGCGTACGGCGCGAACCGGCGCATCAGCAGGTGCGCGATCAGTGCGAGGGCGCCCATGCCCAGGCCGTAGCCGAGCATGCCGGTCGGCAGCGCGTCGTCCATCGCCAGGCCCACGTTGGCGTACGCCAGGACGGGCAGCACCACCGCGAAGGCGAGCATCGCCAGCTCGGTGTTGCGCCGGTTGGGCGTGGCCTGCGGCGAGATGGTGGTGTTGCGGCGGCGCCGCGAGGACGCGCGGTCGGGCGGCACGCCGGCATCCCGGCGGTTGGCATCGCTGCTCACATCGAAGGTACTCACGTCGTAGCCGCTCCCTGACGGCCGGCGGGTCCGCGCCGGGCGGGCCTATGTCGGGTCGCGTCCATCACGGCTTCGGGCAGGAGTCGGCGCGCTGCCGCTCCTCGTCGGTCAGGCCGGGCAGGTCGCCCTGCGGGGCGGCCGGGGCCGCGGCGCCCTGGCTGGGCGTGGCGGCCGGGGCGGTGGCGCCCGGGGTCGGGACCGGCGGGGTCGTGGGGACGCCGGCCGCCGGGGCGCGCCCGGTGGCGGACGGGCCGGGCGGCGTGGTGGCCGCCACGAACCCGGCGTGCGTCGCCACCGTTCCGGCGGCCTGCTGGGCCGCCGGGTTGGCGGCCGGGTTCGCGGCCGCGGCCCGGACGTCGGCGACCTTCCGGCAGAGCGCGGCCTGCTCGCCCAGCTTCTTCACCTTGTCGTCGGCGTCGCCGAGGCTGCTCGCCGAGATGGTGTTGGTGACGTGGGTGCGCTGGTCCTGCGGGAGGTACTTGAGCTCGATGTCCTTGTACGGCGTGTGCACCGAGGACAGGTTCAGCCCCGCCAGGCTCTGGTTGACGCCCTGGTAGACGGCGACGTGGTCGCCCTCGGCGCCGACGTAGTACTGGCTCTGGGTCCACTGGTAGCCGAAGAAGCCGCCCGCGCCGAGCAGGCCCACGGTGACCAGGCCCACCAGCGAGAAGGTCAGCGCCCGGCTCTTGCGCTTCCTGCGGGACGGCGCCTCGTCGCCGAAGTCCTCGGTCCCGTAGACCGGGGGCTCGCCGTCCTCCGGGTAGCCCCCGGCCGGCCCGAAGCCGCCCTGGCCGTCGGGGCGGCCGCCGCCGTAGCCCTCGGCGGGGCCGAAGGCGCCCTGCGGGCCGCGGCCCAGCCCGGCGGCGCGGCCGGCCGGGGTGTCCGCGATCGAGCGGTCGGCGGCGGACGAGGACGGCGGGGTCTCGGCGACCGCGCCGACCACCACCGGCACGTCGTTGAACTGGCCGCTCAGGGTGTCCGTGGCACCGACGTCGAGGACGTCCGCCACGATGCAGGTGATGTTGTCCGGACCGCCGCCGCGCAGGGCGAGCTGGATCAGCTCCTGCACGGTCTGCTCGGGCGCGTAGAAGCTGCCCAGGGTGTCCTGGAGGGTCTGGTGGCTGACCGGGCCGGAGAGGCCGTCGGAGCAGATCAGGTAGCGGTCGCCGGCCCGGACCTCGCGGATCGACAGGTCGGGCTCGACCTGGCCGCGGCCGTCCAGGGCGCGCATCAGCAGCGAGCGCTGCGGGTGGGTCTCGGCCTCCTCGGGCGTGATCCGCCCCTCGTCGACCAGCCGCTGCACCCAGGTGTGGTCCTGGGTGATCTGCACCAGCGCGCCGTCCCGCAGCAGGTAGGCGCGGGAGTCGCCGACGTGCACCAGGCCCATCCGCTGGCCGGTCCAGAGCATCGCGGTGAGGGTGCAGCCCATGCCCTCCAGCTGCGGATCCTCCTCGACCATCTGGCGGAGCCGGTCGTTGGCGCCCTGGACCGCGTCGCCGAGCAGGGTCAGCAGGTCGGCGCCCGGGACGTCCTCGTCCAGCCGGACGATCGAGCCGAGCACCTCGGAGGACGCGACCTCACCGGCCGCCGCGCCGCCCATGCCGTCGGCCACGGCCAGCAGCCGCGGGCCGGCATAGCCGGAGTCCTCGTTCCCCTCCCGGATCAGTCCCTTGTGGGAGCCGGCGGCGAAGCGCAGCACCAGGGTCATGCGACCTGTGCCCCCCTCTGGGTCATGGACGGGATGCTGTCCCTCATGCGCTACTACTTCCGCAGTTCGATGACGGTCCTGCCGATACGGATCGGCATGCCCGGCTGGAGCGGGGTCGGCGCGGTCAGGCGCTGACGGTCCAGATAGGTGCCGTTGGTGGAGCCTAGATCCTCCACCGTCCACTGCCCAGTCTGGTCGGGATAGATCCTGGCATGCCGGGAGGACGCGTAGTCGTCGTCCAGCACGATGGTGGAGTCGTGGGCCCGGCCGAGCGTGATGGTCTGGCCCTGCAGCGCCACGGTGGTCCCGGCCAGCGAGCCCTGCACCACGACGAGCTGGGTCGGGGCGCCGCGGCGGCGCCCGCCGCCCTGGGTCGGCGGGCCGCCCGGGGCCGGCTGGCCCTGCGGGGCGCGCCCGGCGGCCGGGGCCGCTCCGGCGGCGGTCGCGGGGGCGGACGCGGTGGAGGCGCCGCCCCGGCGGGAGGCCCGCGGGTTCACCCGGGTCCCGAACAGATCGCTGCGGATCACCTGGACCGCGACGATCACGAACAGCCACAGCACGGCCAGGAAGCCCAGCCGCATGACCGTGAGGGTCAGTTCTGACATAACCGCGCCCGCTCTACCCTTCGACCTGTCGGTAGACGATGGTGGTGGAGCCCACGACGATTCGAGAGCCGTCGCGGAGCGTAGCGCGCTGGGTGTGCTGCCCGTCCACCACGATGCCGTTGGTGGACCCCAGGTCCAGCACCATCGCCGGGGTGCCGGGGCGGATCTCGGCGTGCTTGCGGGAGACCCCGGGGTCGTCGATGCGGACGTCCGCCTCGGTGGAGCGGCCGAGCACGCAGGCGTTGCCGGTGATCTGGTGCCGGGCTCCGTTGACCTCGATCCAGCGGCGGACCGCGGTGCCGTGGCCGGCGCCCGGGAACGGGCGGACGTTGCCGCCGGCCGGTGCGGGCGGGCCGGGGGGCACGGCGGGTGGCGCGGCGGGCGGCGGGGGCGCGCCGTACGGGGCGGCGCCGGGCTGCTGCCAGGGCGCGCCGGGCGCCGGGGCGGCCGGCGGGCGGCCGTAGCCGGGCTGGGTCGGCTGCGCGGGGGCCTGCTGCTGCGGATCCTCCGCGGCGAGGGTGCGGCTGCGCACCCGGTACAGGCCGGTGTCGAGGTCCTCGGCCTTCTCCAGGTTCACCTGGAGCGGGCCCATGAAGCTGTAGCGCTGGGCCTCGGCGTACTCGCGGACCATGCCGGCGAGCTCGTTGCCCAGCTGCCCGGAGTAGGGGCTCAGCCGCTCGTGGTCGTGCGGGCTGAGTTCGACGATGAAGTCGTTGGGCACGACGGTGCGGTCGCGGTTCCAGATGCTGGCGTTGTTGTCGCACTCGCGCTGCAGCGCGCCGGCGATCTCCACGGGCTGGACCTCGGACTTGAACACCTTGGCGAAGGTGCCGTTGACGAGACCCTCGAGTCGCTGCTCGAACTTCTTCAGCACTCCCATGGGGCACCCCCTTCCAGGGTTCGGTCGCCTGCCTGCCGACCGGATTCCGGGGAACCGGTCACGCCTACTTGCGGTACTTCCGTACTGATCGTATCCACGCCGGGGCCATCCGTACGGTTCCCGGACCACGTGGTGCCCGGGGGTGGGCTCGGACACACAGGGTGACGCATGCGGGCGGCAACATGCCAGGGCTACCCGCCCGGCGGGGCCGCCATCCCTCGCTCGCCTGTTCCCCGGGCATCCGTTCGGATGCGCCCGGGTGCCCCGGGGAACGGATTCGGAGGCGACCCGCAGGTCGTGCTACTGTTTTCCATGTCGGAAGGGGCGCCCACCGGGTGGCCCGATCGAAGAACCGCAAGGGCCACATGGTACCGAGCGGAACGGCTGATCGACCGGCAAGCGGTGAAAACACCCATGCGCGGGTGGCGGAATAGGCAGACGCGCTGGATTCAGGTTCCAGTGCCCGAAAGGGCGTGGGGGTTCAACTCCCCCCTCGCGCACAGCGAAGCCCCGCAGATCTTCGGATCTGCGGGGCTTTCTCGTTCTCCCCTTCTTCTTCTCCCGCGGGACCTCTTCTCCGGCGGGGCGGGTCCCCCCGGCGCCGCGCGGGGCGGCTCAGGAGGTCGGGGCCGGCAGGTCGGCGAGGACCTCGAATCCGCCGTCCGGGGTCGGACCGGCGGTGAGCGAACCGCCCAGCAGCTGGGCGCGCTCGCGCAGCCCGACCAGGCCGTGGCCGCCGCCCGGCAGGGTCTGCACGGGGCGGACCGGCGGCGCCTCGTTGCGCACCTCGACCCGCAGCCGCCGGCCGCGGGCCCGGACCCGGACGTGCACCGCGGCCTCGGGCGCGTACTTGGTGATGTTGGTGAGCGCCTCCTGCACCGTGCGGTAGGCGGCCCGCTCGACCGCCTCCGGCCAGGGGTGGTCGCCCGGGAGGAGCTCGGTGTCGGCGGCCAGCCCGCTCTCCTCGATCAGCCGGGGCAGGTCGGCCAGCCGGGGCTGCGGGGCCAGCGGGGTGTCCATCCGCGGACCGCCGGCCCGCAGCACCCCGACCATCTGGCGCAGCTCCTCCAGGGTGCGCACGGAGAGTTCGCGGATGGTCCTGGCGACACCCGCGGCCGCCGGGTCGGGGGTGGACACCTGGAGCGCGCCGGCCTGGATGCTGATCAGGCTGACCTGGTGCGAGACCACGTCGTGCATCTCCCGGGCGAGCCGGCCGCGCTCCTCGCTGAGCACCCGCTCGGCGAGCAGCCGGCTCTCCCGCTCCTGCCCGCGGGTCAGCTCGTCCAGCCGGGAGGCCAGCTCCCGCCGGGTCCGGGAGAGCAGTCCGGTGGCGGCCGGGCCGGCCGCGAGCATCACGGACTGGATGGCGTACAGGGCGGTGTCCCGGCTGATCGTGAAGGACTGCTCGGAGACCGGCCAGTGGAAGAACTCGACGAGCGCGAACAGGACGGCGCAGGGCACCACCACCCGGGGCCGGGGGCGTTCGGCGGCCACCGTGTAGACGGCGGTGATCGGGGCGAGCCAGATGTCGTCGAAGTAGCTGCCGGGCATGGTCAGCAGCAGCACGGTGACCGGGAAGCGCCGCCGCCACGGCAGCGCGACGGCGGCCAGCACCGACAGCAGGCTCTGCCAGAGCGGGGCGCCCCGGGCCACCAGGGCGGCGTCCACCAGTGAGTAGAGGGCGGGCAGCAGGAGCATCAGCCAGGGCGCGGTCAGCCCGGCCAGGAGGCGTCGTGCGGGGAGGGCTCCGCCGCTCATGCCCCGTCGCTCGGCTTCGGGCGGACCAGCCCGGCCCGGTGGGCGATCACGGCCGCCTGGACCCGGTTGGCGGCGCCGAGCTTGCCGAGGATCGCGCTGATGTGGTCCTTCACGGTGCCGGTGCCCAGGAACAGCCGGTCGGCGATCTCGGCGTTGGACAGGCCCTCGCCCAGCAGGGCCAGGACGTCCAGCTCCCGGCCGGTCAGCGTGCGGGCCAGGGTGGCCGCCTCGGCGTCCGGGCCGCCGCCGTCCACGTAGCCGCCGATCACGGTGCGGGTGACCGTCGGGGAGAGGATGTTGCCGCCGGCCGCGAGCACCCGGACGGCGTGCACCAGTTGCTCCGGGGCGGTGTCCTTGAGCAGGAAGCCGGACGCGCCGGCGCGCAGCGCGGTGCCGATGTACTCCTCGGTGTCGAAGGTGGTGAGCATCGCCACGGCCGGCGGGTCGGGCAGCGCCCGGATCCGGCGGAGCACCGAGATGCCGTCCAGGTCGGGCATCCGGATGTCGAGCAGCACCACGTGCGGGCGCAGCCGCCGGACGTACTCCTCGGTCTGCGCGCCGGAGCAGTCGCCGACCACCTCCAGATCGGGGGCGGAGCCGACGATGAGGCCGAGCCCGGAACGGACCAGGATCTCGTCGTCGACGATCAGCACGCGGGTGGTGGTGATGGGTCCCTCCTCGGTTCGGCGGCCGGGCCGGGCCGGTCCGCATGACTGGAATCGAGGGTAGGCCCTGACCGGCGACGACGACCGATGCCCGGGACCGATCGGGGAGACCCCCGCCGAACGGCGGGGGTGTGAATCCGCTACCTGGTTCACGCCATTCTCACGGTCGGTGGGGAACCATGGAATTGGCTGCCGCTCAGTCGGCCTGCCGGCCGAGGTGGGCGTTCGCCGGGTCGTCTGCGGATGCGACCCACCACCTGATCGTTTGGAATTGAGCTGTGTCGTCCACTGTGAAGCCGGAGCCGTCCACCTCCCCCACCGGGTCCGGGTCCGAGCCCGGCGCCGTCATGGCGCGCTGGCGCCCGCGGGCCGCCGTGGCGACGGTCTGGTACCTGCGGCTGATCGCCCTGCTGAACCTCGTCACCGTGCTGCTGGTGCCGTTCCGGGACCAGGTCGAGACGCACAACGAGGGCGAGTACTTCACCCCCTACCTGATGACCGCCGGCCTGAGCAGCGCGGTGCTCTCGGTCTTCCTGGCGGTCGCCATGCGGCGCCGCAAGCGGGCCGCCTGGATCTTCAACCTCGCCCTGGCCGGGGTGTTCGCGCTGCTCTACCTGGCGGCCATGTCGCTGCCCGACGAGGGCTTCAACCGGCACCCGCTGAACTATGTCTCCACCGTTCTGACCTGCGGTTTCGTCCTGGCGCTGCTGGTCGGCCGGAAGGAGTTCACCTCCAAGGGCGACCGCTCCAACCCGAAGACCGCCGCCGCCACCTTCGTGGCCGGCCTGGGCTTCGGCGGCGTGGTCGGCGCCGCGCTGGTCGCGCTGACCAACAACCTGCCGACCGCGGACTTCTGGGACATGTTCCGCTACTCGGTCGGCCGGATGGTCACCGTCACCCCGTCCGAGCACCTGCGCTCCGTGATCGACGCGCCGACCTGGGTGAACGCGGTCATCAACGCGATGGGCGCGCTGCTCTTCCTGCTCGTCCTCTACGTGGCCTTCCGCAGCCCGCGCGGCACCGAGCTGCTCAGCGCCGAGGACGAGCAGCGGCTCCGGGTGCTGCTGGACAAGCAGGGCGAGCGGGACTCGCTCGGCTACTTCGCGCTGCGCCGGGACAAGGCGGTGATCTTCTCGCCGAGCGGCAAGGCGGCGATCGCCTACCGGGTGGTCGGCGGCGTCTCGCTGGCCTCCGGCGATCCGATCGGCGACCCGGAGGCCTGGCCGGGCGCGATCGACGTCTGGCTGGCCGAGGCCCGCGAGCACGCCTGGGCGCCGGCCGTGATGGGCGCCTCCGAGGAGGCCGGGGTGATCTACGCCCGGCACGGCCTGGACGCGCTGGAGCTGGGCGACGAGGCGATCGTCGAGCTGGACGAGTTCTCGCTGGACGGCCGGGCGATGCGGGTGGTGCGCCAGGCGTACAACCGGGTCAAGCGTGCCGGGTACACGGTGCGGATCCGCCGCCACGAGGAGATCCCCGAGTGCGAGATGGCCGACCTGGTGGCCAAGGCCGACCAGTGGCGCGACGGCGCGACCGAGCGCGGCTTCTCGATGGCGCTGGGCCGGCTCGGCGACCCGGGCGACGGGCGCTGCGTGATGCTGGAGTGCCACGACGCCGACGGCGAGCTGAAGGCGCTGCTCAGCTTCGTGCCGTGGGGTGCGGACGGGCTCTCGCTGGACCTCATGCGCCGGGCCCGGGACACCGAGAACGGTCTGATGGAGTTCATGGTGATCGAACTCCTGCAGCGCGCCCGTGAAGTGAATCTGGCCAGGGTCTCGTTGAACTTCGCCATGTTCCGTTCCGTTTTCGAACGCGGATCGAAGCTCGGTGCCGGACCGGTGCTGCGGCTCTGGCGTTCCGTTCTGGGCTTCTTCTCGCGCTGGTGGCAGATCGAATCGCTCTACCGGGCCAACGCGAAGTACCGGCCGATCTGGGAGCCGCGTTATCTGCTCTTCGAGAAGAGCAGCGAGATTCCGCGGATCGGCATCGCGAGTGCCCGCGCCGAGGGTTTCATCACCGCACCGAGCCTGCCCGCGCTGTTCCGTCGCCGGCACCAGGGGCCGCCCGCCGCCGAGGCGCCCCGCGTGCCGGTGGCGGCACGGAGCGGGAAGGGGTAGACCCTCCGCCGGGGGGCGGAGGGGACCGGTCGTCCGGATGGGGGGATTTCGGGGTGGAGCCTCCCCCCAGAGGATGACGGGGATCGGCACAAATGCCGATGTGGATTCCCGGAGCGGCTTCTAATGTGGAGGTAGTCGGGAAGGCGCTTGCGCCGACGGGGATTTGGAGAACCGGTTGTGATGCGGAGAACCCACGCGGGGGGCGTGCGAAAGGGGCCGATGGCTATTGCCGGAGAGGCCGCTGTCGCCGAGTGGGGAACGCTGTTCGGCACGGTGCGGGAGCAGGTGGTGCGCAAGAAGTTCGCGGCCGTCCCGCTGGCGACCGCGGCGACCTGTCTGATCCTGTTGTTCAGCATCGTCCAGCACCTGCCGGGCGGGGAGCACTTCGTCACCCGGATCGGTGTGGTGAAGGCGGCCCTGCCGCTGGACGTCTCACTGCTGCGGACGCCGCTGTCGCTGTACGTGCCGGCCCTGGACCTGCCGGTGTGGGGCGCGCTGGCGCAGGTCTTCGTGGTCTTCGGGATCGCCGAGATCGTGCTCGGGCGGCGGCTGACCCTGGTGGTGGCCTACACCTGCACGCTGGCGGGGACGCTGTTCGCCCGGGTCGGGGTGGCGATCGGGCCGGACCACCTCTTCGGGTTCCCGAAGTGGGTCGCCCATGTGCGGGACACCGGGCCGTCGGCCGCGGTGGTGGCGCTGGCGATCTGCATCGCGTTCCGCTGCCGGGCCTGGTTCACCGCCGGGCTGGTGGTGACGCTGATGGTCGGTGAGGCGATCGTGCTGCCGAACCTGGCGGGCATGGAGCACGTGGTCGCGGTGATCGCGGCGCTGCTGATCGCCGTCTCGGTGGAGGTGTTCGGGGACTTCTGGCCGCGGGTGCTGGCCGGGGTCGGGGCGGCCACCGTGGTGGCGACGGCCGCCGCCTCGTTGGAGGCGGCCGCCGAGCCCCGCCGCCGGGCCCCGGCCGGCGCCTGAGACGAGCGGGCGAATCAGAGGGGCAGTTCGAACCAGACCACCTTGCCGACGGCCTTGCGGGCGGTGCCCCAGCGGTCGGCGAGCTTGGTGACCAGGGTCAGACCGCGGCCGGTCTCGCCGAGCTGCTCGGCGGGTTCCAGGGACGGCAGGTTGTGGCTGTCGTCGCTGACCTCGACCAGCAGCTTGTCGACCCGGATCAGCTGGAGCTGGACCCGGTCGCGGGCGACCCGGACGGCGTTCGTGACCAGCTCGCTGACCAGCAGCACGGCGGTGTCGCTGAGCGACTCCAGGTGCCAGGCGGCGAGCTGCTCGCGGACCAGGGCGCGGGCCCGGCCGACCTCGCGCTGGTCGACGGTGAGGTCCCAGGTGGCGACCTCGCTCGGCGCGACCCCGTCGAAGCGGGCCACCAGCAGCGCGACGTCGTCCTTGCGGTCGTCCGAGTGCAGCCGCTCCAGGACCACGTCGCAGGCCTGCTCGGGGCTCTGCGTCGGGTCGATGAGGTTGCCGCAGAGCGCGGCCAGCCCGGCTCCTATGTCGCCGCCCCGCACCTCGACCAGCCCGTCGGTGCACAGCACCAGCATCGAGCCGTCCGAGACGTCGATGGTCTTGGCGACGAAAGGGACCCCGCCCACGCCGATCGGGGCGCCGGCCGGGATCTCCAGCAGTTCGCCGGTCCCGTCCGGGTGGACCAGGACCGGCGGGACGTGGCCGGCGCTGGCCAGTTCGCAGGTCCGGTTGATCGGGTCGTAGACCGCGTACAGGCAGGTGGCGAGGTGATCGTCGCCGAGCTTGTGGGCCAGGTTGTCCAGGTGGCGCAGCAGTTGGCCGGGCGGCAGGTCGAGGGCGGCGAGGGTCTGCATCGCGGTGCGGAAGCGGCCCATCGCGGCGGCCGAGTGCAGGCCGTGGCCCATCACGTCGCCGACCACCAGGGCGACCCGGCTGCCGGGCAGCTGGATCGCGTCGAACCAGTCGCCGCCGACCTCGGCCCGGGAGTCGCCGGGCAGGTAGCGGTGGGCGATCTGGACGCCGGGGATCTGCGGCGGCCGGGTCGGGATCATCGACCGCTGGAGGGTGGTGGCGACCCGGGCCTCGGCCCGGTGCAGCCGGGCGTTGTCCAGCGAGAGCGCGGCCCGGGCGGCCAGCTCCTTGAGGGTGGCGGCGTCGCTCTCGTCGAAGGGGCCGCGGTCGGGGAGCCGGAGCAGCTTGAGGATGCCGAGCACGGTGCCGCGGGCGGAGAGCGGGACCACCAGCATCGAGCGGCCGGAGACCACCGGGACGAGTTCCGGGCCGCCGAGTGCGGCGGCGTAGTCGACGGCGACGTCCACGGTGACCACCGGGACCAGGACCGGCTGGTTGAGCTGGAGGGCCATCCCGGGCGGGGTGCGGCGGGGCATCGCGACCAGCGAGCCCTCGGCGAGCACGTGGTCCCACTGGCCGGTGGACTCGTTGCGGGCGAGCGCGACCCGGCGGAGCATCGTGTCGTCGTCCGGGCGGGCCTCGGGCAGCTCGGAGTCGGAGATCAGGCCGTCGACGAGGTCGACGCAGGCGAAGTCGGCGACCCGGGGGACGAGTACCCGGCACAGCTCGTGGGCGGTGAAGCCGAGGTCGAGGGTGGTGCCGACCTTGCCGCCGACCTCGCCCAGCAGGGCCAGCTGCTCGCCGGCGTGGCCGTTGGTGAGGAACGGGCCGAAGCGGCCGGCCGACGGCGCGGGGGCGGGCGGCGCGGCCGGCTCGTCCGGGAGGAGCCGGTGCCCGTGGGCGGGCGGTCCGACGGCGGCCTCGACGGTGGTCTGCTCGATGGCGGTGCCTCCTCTCGGCGGGGCCGGGGCGGCCGGACCGGTGGCCGGCGTGCCGAGGCCGGCCGCGGCCGGGGCGGTGGCGGCCGGGGCGGTGGCCTGTGCGGCGGCCTCGCGCTGGGCGGGCAGCGGTCCGGCCGGACGGCGGCCGGGCGCGGACTGCTCGGGCTGCGGCGGCGGGCCGAGCCGGGCGGTGCGCTGCTGCGCGGTCGGGTAGCGGCGGCCGATCCCGGCCGCGGCGTGCGCGGTGCCGGCCGCCGGGTCGGCCGGGCGCACCGGCAGGACGGTGGCCGGGTCCAGCCGCAGGGCGGGCAGCCCGGCCGGGGCCAGGGCGGCGAGCAGCGGTCCGCGGCGTTCGGCGGAGCCGGGCAGCAGCGCGGCGAGCGGTTCGGGCACCGGCCGGCCGGGGGCGGTCAGCGCGGCGGAGAGCCGGTGGAAGCCGCCCAGCGCGCCGGGGGCGGCGGCGAACGGCAGCAGCCGCTCGCCGACGGCCAGCCGGGGGCCGGAGGAGCGCAGCGGACGGGCGTCGGCGGCCAGCGCCAGCAGTCCGCCGGCCGGGCCGTCCACCGGGTAGGCCCACCAGAGCACGTCCCGCAGGTGCTCCTCGCGGTCGACCACGGGCAGCTGACCCGCCCAGGGGGTGCCGGCGGCGGTCAGCTCGGCGAGGGTGGTGAAGGTGTCCCGGCGGCGTCCCGCGGCCGGGGTCGCGGCCGGGCCGGGCACACTGCGCGGTTCGGCGGCGGGCAGCAGTCCCGCGGCCGGGCGGTCGCGCACGGCCTCCGCGCGGTGTCCGAACAGCTCCTCGGCGGCCCGGCTCCACTGGGCGATCCGCCCGTCGCGGTCGACCAGTACGAGGGCGAGCCGCACCAGGGCGACCACCCCTGAGGGTTGGTCGCCCGGTGTGGAGACGGGCCCCGGGTCGGTGCCCGCCGGACGCGGTGTGGAGTTGGGATCGTCCACCATGGATTCGGTCTGCTCCCGCCTGGCCGCCCTGTCGGGAGACGGCCGTTTCTCCGGAGGAAGGCATGCTGTGCGGATACCAGCGAAGCACGGACGGGCCGGGAGTCGATAGCGAAACGGGGAGATTCCTCGGTATCAGTTGCGTGTCACGTGCCGTGCGCCGGTGCGCACTCCCCGTCCATCGCGCGGAGGACCCGCGCGGGCGGACGGTAGGGTCGCAGGACGGCACGCAGGAGGAGGCGAGAGGTGACCGCGCAGATCCCGGTCCGCTGGACCGATCCGGAGCAGCAGGAGCTGGAGGAGCGGGTCGAGGCCGCCGAACTCGCCTGGCTCACCATGGACGTCGACGTCCGGACGCTGCGGGTCGAGATCGACAACTTCGCGCTGATCCACCACCAGCTGCTCGGGCCGCTGTACGCCCGGCTGGACGAGCTGGACGCGCTGCTCGCCGAGGCGGTGGCCGTCCGCACCGGTGACCCGGAGGACCTGCGGCGGGCCCGTGCCGCGCGTCAGCGGGTCGAGGACCTGCCGGACCTGGACGCGCTGTTCGACAGCGTCCGGGAGCAGAGCGAGCAGGAGCAGGCCCCGCCGCCGCCCGCGGCGCCCGCCCGGGTGCGGCCCGGCCGGGACGCCCAGCGGATCTACCGCGAGCTGGTCCGCCGCGCCCACCCGGACCTGTCCACCGACCCGGAGGAGCAGGGGCGCCGGGCGGCGTTCCTGGCCCGGGTCAACGAGGCCTACGCGTACGGCGACACCGGCGCGCTGGAGGCGCTGGCCGCCGAGTGGTCCACCGCGCCCGAGGCGGCGCCCGCCGTCGACTCCCCCGACCGGCTCGGCTGGCTGCGCCGCCGGCTGGAGTGGCTGACCGGCCGGATCGGCGAACTCGCCGCCGAGCAGGTCCGGCTGGAGCGCAGCGCGATGGGCGAACTGCTGGCACTCGCCCCGCAGGACCCGGACGGGCTGCTGACCGAGCTGGCTGAGCAGCTGCTGGCCAAGGCCGCCGCCCAGCAGGCCGAGCTGGAACGCCTGATGGGTGCCCGGCCGGTGGGGGACAATGGCGGGGCCGATCCCGACCCCCAGGAGAATCAGACGATGTTCGCGCAGATCCCCACCATCACCGCCGCCGCCGTGCCGGCCGACGCCGCCCTGCTGGACGTCCGGGAGCAGGACGAGTGGGACGCCGGGCACGTGGAGGGCGCGCTGCACATCCCGATCGGCGAGGTGGTCGCGCGGATCGGCGAGCTGCCGGACGAGAGGCTGTACGTGCTCTGCCGGGTCGGCGGGCGCTCCGCGCAGGTCGTCCAGTACCTGGTGCAGAACGGCCGGGACGCGGTCAACGTGGACGGCGGGATGTACGCCTGGGACGGCGCGGGCCGTCCGATGGTGAGCGGCGACGGACAGGACGCCTTCGTCCTGTAGGGGCCGCGATCACGGTGGCCGCGGTCGGCGCGGCGGTCCGGCCGCCGGTCGTGGGCGTGCTGCTGCTGCGGCGCCGCCGCCGGAGCGGACCGGCCCGGTCCGGGGGCTCCGCAGGGCGCCGCGAGTAGGGCAGGATGGGCGCGCGACCGGGCCGGCGCGGTGCCGGCCCCACCCGTCCCCGGGGGAGTTCATGGCCGAGAGCGCCGAGGCCACCGAGAACGCCGAGAACGCCGAGTCCGTTGAGACCGCCGAGAACGCCGAGAACGCCGAGCCCGTAGAGAGCGCCGACAGCACCGGGAGCACGGACCCGCCGCCGGCCCGCCGGGCCTGGTCGACGCCGGCCCGGGTCGTCCTGGGCGCGGCCGCCGTACTGCTGGTGACGGCCACCGGGCTGTTCCTCGGCGCGGTCTTCCTGCACGTGGCGCCCGCCAACCCGCTCTCCCGGGAGTACCGGGAGCAGCTGGACGGCCTGATATACCCGGAGTTCGAGCAGAACTGGAAGCTGTTCGCGCCCAACCCGCTCCAGCAGAACGTCGCGGTGGACGCCCGGGTGCGCACGGTGTCGGCGGACGGGGAGCCGGTGGTCCACGACTGGGTGGGGCTGACCGCGCAGGACGTCGCGGCGATCCGGGGCAATCCGGCGCCCAGCCACGCCGACCAGAACCTGCTGCGCCGGGCCTGGGACTTCTACGACGGCTCGCACAGCGCGCAGGACGAGTCGCCGACCACCGAGCGCGGGCGGCTCGCCGAGGAGTACCTGAAGCGGATCGCGGTGCAGCGGATCGGCCGCGGTGCGGCGGGGCGGCCGGTGGTGGCGGTCGAGCTGCGGGTGACCACGACGACCCTCGCCCCGCCGGAGTGGAGCGGGGAGGCGGCGCCGGCCGCGCCGAAGGTGCGCGAGCTGCCCTGGTGGCCGGTACGGGACGAGGACCTGCGGGGGCTGTGGTGAGCGGCACGACACCGGCCGGGGCGCGGGAGCGGCTGCTCGACGGGATCCCCCGCCAGCCAGGACCGGCGGCCGGCGGGGACGGGCCGGCCGGTCCGCACCGGCCGGGGCCGGCCGGGCTCGCGGCCAAGGCCTTCGCGGTGTTCGCCGGCCGGGTGCTCGGGCGGCACCAGGCGGCGGCGGTGCGGATCGGCTTCGGACTGGTCTGGCTGGCCTACCTGCTGCGCGAGTGGCCCAACCGGCGGCTGCTGTACGGCGACACCTCGCCCTGGTCGGCGGAGCTGGCGGACCGACTGCTGGCCGACAACGGGGCGTTCACCGTGCTGCCCTGGTTCGGCGGGAGGCCCTGGTTCGAGCTGGTCTACCACCTGGCGGTGCTGGCCGCGCTGGCGGTGCTGCTGGGCTGGCGGACCAGGGCGGCCACGGTGCTGTTCCTGGTCACCGTGCTGTCGCTGCAGAACCGCAACGTGTTCCTCGGCGACGGCGGCGACAACATCGTCCACCTGATGGCGGTCTACCTGGTCTTCACCCGGTGCGCCGAGGTGTGGTCGCTGGACGCCCGGCGGGCCCGGTCCGGGCGGGGCGGGGCGGCCGGGGTGCTGCTGTGGACGGTGCTCGGGGCCGTTCTGCTGCTCTGTCAGCTGGGGGGCTTCGCCGGGACGAGCCTGGACTGGACCGTCCCGGCGTTCCCGTACGTCGGCTGGGGACCGCTGTTCTGGCTGCTCTGGGCGGTGGCCGGGCTCTGGTGGCTGGTGGACCGGCTCGCTCCGGACGGTGAGACCCGGGCGGTGCTGGACGCGCTGGCGACCATGGTGCACAACTGCGCGATGCTGGTGATCGCCGTCGAGGTGGTGCTGATCTACGCCACGGCCGGCTGGTACAAGGTGCAGGGCTCGCGCTGGCAGGACGGCACCGCGCTGTACTACCCGCTGAACCTGGACTACTTCACGCCCTGGCCGGGGCTGTCCGGGCTGGTCGGCGGGGCACTGCTGCCGGTGTTCCTGATCACCTACGGGACGGTGCTGCTCCAGGTGGCCTTCCCGTTCACCTTGGTGAACCGGCGGATCAAGAACGCGCTGCTGGTGGTGATGATGGCCGAGCACGTCGGGATCGCGGTGCTGCTCGGGCTGCCGGTGTTCTCGTTGGCGATGATCGCGGCGGACGCGGTGTTCCTGCCGACGGCGGCGCTGCTGTGGGCCGGGGAGCGGGTCGCGCGGATCCGGCCGAGGGGCCGCCACTAAGCTGACCGGTATGTCCTGGTTCGCCGCTCTTCGAGACACCGCGCGGACCGGACTGACCATCGACCGGGAGCTCACCGACCCCAAGCGGGCGGTGCGCGGGGCGGTCGCCGTCGCCCTGGTGCTCTTCCCGACCCTCGCGCTCGGCGACGCCCGGCTCGCCACCTCGGCCGCGATGGGCGCGTTCATCGCCGGGACGGCGACCTTCCAGCGCAGCTTCCGGCCGCGGGCCACGCTGGCCGTCGCCGCCGGGGTCGGACTCGGCGTCAGCACCTTCCTCGGCTACCTGGCGGCCGGGGTGACCGGGCTGTTCCCGGTGCTGCTGGCGGTCTGGGCCTTCGGCGCCGGGCTCGCCTGGGCGGTCGGGCCGACCGCCGGGGTGGTCGCCGCCAACACCCTCTCGGTGATGCTGATCGTCGTCCAGCTGCCGGTCAGCGCGCTCACCGCGCTCGGCCACGGGCTGGTCTGCGCGCTCGGCGGCGTCGTCCAGGCGCTGGTCATCACCGTCTGGCCGATCGGCAGCTGGACCGCCCAGCGCGAGGCGCTCGCCGACACCTACGCCGAACTCGCCGACTACGCCCGGCGGCTGCGCCAGGACCCGACCGCGCACGTGGACCCGGAGCCGTTCATGGAGGCCCGGCACGCCGCCGCGCTGACGCCCTGGCAGGACCGGCACCGGCCGCCCGAACTGCGCGGCCTGCGCGGTATCGCCGAGCGGATCCGGCCCACCCTGCCGGCGATCGCCGACCCCAAGGTCGGCGCACCGGAGGAGGGGCCGGAGCGCGACCGGGCCCGGGAGGTGCTGGCCGCCTCCGCCGAGGCGATGGACGCGCTGGCCCGGGCGATCCGCACCGGCGACCCGCTCCAGCTGCCCCGCTCGGCGCCGGCGCTCACCCTCGTCGCCCGGACCGAGGGGCCGGAGCTGCGCGGCGCCGCCCGCCGGGCCGCGCGCCGGCTGGCCGGACTGCTCCGCAAGGCCTCCGACACGCTCGACCGGAGCTCCGAGGACACCATCGACACCCCCGTCCTGCGGCCCGGCGGGGCGCTGCGCAAGCCGCCGCTGGTCCGGATGCTGCCGACGGCGCTGCGCGCGGTGCGGCGGCAGTTCCATCCGCACTCGGCGGTGTTCCAGCACGCCGTGCGGATGTCCGGTGTGGTCACCGCCGCCTATCTGATGGCCCGGCTGGTCGGCTTCCACCACGGCTACTGGGCGCCGATGACGGCCGCGATGGTGATGCGGCCGGACTTCGCGCAGACCTACAGCCGGGGCGTGGCCCGGCTGGCCGGGACGGTCGTCGGGGTGGCCGCCTCCACCCTGGTGGTGCAGCTCGCCCGGCCCGGCGAGTGGGTGCTGGCCGCGCTCGCGGTGCTCTCGATCGCCGGCGCCTATCTGACCTTCCGCACCGGCTACGCGGTGATCACCACCTGCATCTCCTCCTACGTGGTCTTCCTGCTCGGGCTCCAGGAGGGCAACCCGCTGGTCACGGCGGTGGAGCGGGTCGGGCTCACGCTGCTCGGCGGCTCGGTCGCGCTGCTCGTCTACGCGCTCTTCCCGACCTGGCAGACCGCCCGGCTCGGTGAGCGGCTGGCCGAGTGGCTGGCCGCCGCCGGGCGGTACGCGGCCGAGGTGGTCGCCGTCTACGGGCGCCCGGCGGCGCCGCGCGGACGGGAGGTCCGCGCGGCGCTGCTGGACTCCCGGGAGGCGCGCTCGGAGCTGCTCCAGGCGATGCAGCGGGCCGACGCCGAGCCCGGCCGGCACGCCTCCGGGCTGCCCGGGGTGAGCCGGCGCCAGTTGGACCGGGCGCGCGCGGCGGTCGGCCACCTCGGCCGGGTCGCCGTCCTGCTGGAGGCCCACCTGCCCGGGGAGGACGCCGAACCGGTGCCGGGGGCGGCCGAGTTCGCCGAGGAGCTGCGGCTGGCCACGGCGCTGGCGGCGGGGGCGCTGCTGACCGGGCAGCCGGTGGAGTTCCTCGCCGTCCGGGAGGCGCAGGAGCAGTTGGAGCGCAGGCTCGCCGAACAGCCGGCCGGGGTGCAGGGGGACGTCGTGCGCTCCGGCACCCGGCTGATGCTCCAGGCGCTCAAGGACCTCGAACGGGCGCTGCGCGGCGGCGGTACGGCGGCCGCCGTCGAGCGGCGCGAGCCGGAGCCCACCGCGCGTTAGGACGCTCCCCCGGCGGCCGTAGCGGCCTCCAGCGCTTCTCCGCTGTGTGCGGCGCTAGCATCAGGGGAGAGAATCTCTCCGGTTAAGGGACGGGTGATGAGGGCGGACGCGGAACGCAGCCGGCGCAGGATCCTGGACGCCGCCTGCGAGGTCTTCCTGGAGCGGGGCCCGGACGCCCCGCTGGACGCGGTGGTCCGCCGGGCCGGGATCGGTGCGGGCACCCTCTACCGGCGCTTCCCCGACCGGACGGCGCTGGTCCGGGCGCTGGTCACCGACCTGCTCGGCCGGCTCGCCGAGGCCGCCGGAGAGGCCCGGGCCGCCGAGCCGGACCCCTACCGGGCGCTGCGCCGCTTCGCGCACGCCGCCGCCGACCTGCGGATGGGCGCGGCGATCGTGGTGCTGCTGGAGCGGCTGGCGGCCGACGCCGACCTGGTCGCCGTCCGCTCCCGGGCGGTGGCCGAGGTCGAGGCGCTGCTGCGCGCCGCCCAGGACACCGGGCAGCTGCGGACGGACGTCGGCATGGGCGACCTGGTGCTGCTCTGCGTACGGGTCTCCCGGCCGCTGCCGGGCGGCCTGGCCGCACTGGACGCCGACGGCACGCTCGTCCACCGGCACCTGGACCTCGCGCTGGCGGGCCTGCGGCCGGGCGGCGGCGACGATGAAGGGGCGGGCGGCGTGGTGCCGCTCTCGTTCGAGCAGGTGATCGCGGCCGCCGGGCGGCCCGGGGAGCCCGGTGCGACCGGGACGGCGGAGTGAGCGGGATGGACGGGGAACTGCTGCGGATCTGGCGGGCCGGGGCCGAGGAGCCGGGCACGGTGCTGCTGGACGGCTTCCACCCGCTGAAGCACGCGCTGCGGTTCGGCGGCGCCGTCCGGCAGGTGCTGACCGCCGACCGGGCCGCACTGCTGGCGCTCGCCGCCGAACTCGCCCCGGACGTCGCCCCCGCGCTGGACGCACTGGCCGTCGAACTGCCGGAGGCCGCGCTGCGCACGCTCGCGCCCCGGCTGCACCCCACCGGGGTGATCGCGCTGGCGGTGCGGCCCACCGCCGCGGCCAACCGCGCCGCACTGTCCGCCTCGCCCCGGCCGGCGCCCGTCGTGCTGCTGGAGAACCCGCGCAACCTGGGCAACGTCGGCGCGGTGATCCGGCTGGCGGCCGGCTTCGGCGCGGCGGGCGTGGTCACCACCGGCGAGCTGGACCCCTGGCACCCCGCGGTGCTCCGCGGCAGCGCGGGCCTGCACTTCGCCACCGCCGTCGAGCGGCTGACCCTGCCGGAGCTGCCGGCCGGCCCGCTCTACGTCCTGGATCCGGAGGGCGCGGACATCCGGGCGACGGCCTTCCCGGACGACGCGGTGCTCGCCTTCGGCACCGAGCGGCACGGTGTGACGCCGGAGCTGAAGGCGCGGGCCGACGAGCTGATCGCGGTGCCGATGCGGCCCGGGGTCTCCAGCTTCAACCTGGCGACCAGCGTGGCGATGGGACTGTTCCACTGGATGTCCGGGCGCCCGCCCGGCACGCCGGCGTGAACCGGCGGCCGGGGCGGGGCCTGGTGGCGGACCGTCAGGAGAACAGCCGCTTCCAGGTGTCCGGGCCGGGGTAGCCGTCGGCCTCGGCGCCGCGCCAGCCCTGGGCCTCCTGGAAGGCCTGCACATTGCGCCGGTCGGCGTCCGTCCAGCGCGGGCCCGGGCCCTCGGTGTAGAAGCGGCCGTAGCCCTTGCGGACCAGCTGCTCGCCGAGTTGGCGCACGAAGTCGTTGGCGGCGCCCGGGCCGAACCTGTCGGCGCCCGGGAAGGCCGGCACCCCGGTCCCGGGGTTCACCGGAGGGGTCACCGGCGGGGGCGGCTGCGGGGTGCCGCCGCCGATGTCGCGGCCCTTGCCGTTGACCAGGTAGTCCCAGGTGGCCTTGCCCGGGATGCCGTCCGCCTCGCTGCCGCGCCAGCCCTGGGCGAGCTGGAAGGCCTCGGTGGCCCGCCGGTCCGCCTCGCCCCAGCGCGGGCCGGGGCCCTCGCTGTAGAACCGGCCGCCGCCGCGCTGCACCAGCAGTTGGCCGAGCCGGGTGACGTACGCGTTGTCGGCACCGGGGCCGAACGAGCCGGCGCCCGGGAACGCCGTCGACGAGGAGCCCCCGCCGCCGCTGCCGCCGGTGGAGAGCCCCTTGTAGCGGTACGGGACGTAGGAGGCCGAGTTGTTCCAGTACGCGTACGGGGTGGAGCGCTTGAGGGTGTTCGGCGAGGTCTGCTCGTACGCCACGTAGCGGGTGCGGCCGGAGTCCGTCCAGCCGCCGAAGATCGTCACGTGCGAACCGGACTGCGGGCTGGCCGGGTTGTTGTAGATCAGGACGTCGCCGGGCTGGAGCTCGGCCTTGGTGATCCGCTCGGCGAAGTCCGGCAGGGTCCAGGTGGTCTGGCTGCTGCCCAGCCCCCAGGCCATCGAGACGAAGCCGGAGCAGTCCTGGCGGTAGCCGTCCGACCAGTAGCGGCTCATGCTGTACGGGACCTTCTGGTCGACCCAGCGCTGGGCCCGCTCGATGATCTGGGCCCGGGTGACCGGCGTCGCCGCGGCCCGCGGGGCGGCGAACGAGCGGGCGGAGGGGGAGGAGTCCCCGTAGAGGCCGCTGACCTCGCCCTGCGGGGTCTCGGTGCGGGGAGCGGCCGGGCCGCCCGGGGTGGGTGCGGGGGCGGCGACGGCGGTGGCCGCGCCGGCCGCGCCCCCGCCGAGGGCCGTGCCGACGGCGGCCATCAGCACGGCGGCCCGGCGGCGGACGCTGTGGGCCGCCGCGTGCCCGCCCTCGTGCACCGGCGCGGAGCGCAGCCGGGCCCGGCGGCGGGTGCGGCAGCCCCCGCATATGCAGTCGTCCTCCGGTTCCACCTCGTCGAATTCCCACAGGGGGGTCAGCTGCTCGGTTCGGGTCATTCTCCGCCTCTTGTCTCTCCTGGTGGGGGCACTGCCGGTCAGGCCGCTGACGGCGTGACAGCACGGTCCTTCCCAGGGGCACACCGCGTGTTATCGGGACCAAAGTCCCAAAGCGGACGCCCGGTCGGCACGGCGGACTGCTCCGAACGGGTGACGGCTGTTCGGAGCCGCGGGCGTGGCGCGGTGAGGAGGGGGGTGGTACGGGCCCCGCCGGAGGAATGGCGGGGCGTCAGCCGGCGGGGCGTCAGTCGGCGGGGTGTCGGGCGGCCGGCGGGTTGGCGGGCGAGTAGTCGGGCCCGGTCCAGGTCAGCGGGGTGGCGTCGGCCAGTTCGACGACGCCGGTGACGGTCAGGTCGACCACCCGCTCGGCGCCCGGCAGCTCGGCGGCGGTCGGCCCGGTCCAGTCGGTCCTGGCCTCGCCGGTGATCAGCAGTGCGCCGCCGGTCTCCCAGTCCGGGACGAGCAGCCCGGCCCGGGGGTCGAGCTCCAGGTTTCCCAGCGTCATGAACATGCTGTTGCCCGGGTAGTCGGGCCAGCGCAGCCGGTCCGGTCCGAGCACCCGCAGGAACCCGGGGTTGCCGCCGCGGTGCGAGGCGTCCATCCGGCCCTCCGGCCCCGAGGTGGCGATGAAGAAGGTGTCGGCGGTGGCCGCCAGCAGCTGCTGGGCGGTGCTGAGCGCGGTGCCGGCCGCCACCCGGCGCGGGGTTCCGGCCCCCGGGCGGTCCACCGGGTGGCGGCGCTGGATGTACTTCGGGCAGTTGGCGTAGACCTGGTCGGCGCTGATCACCAGGCCGCCCCGGCCGTCCGGGGCGGAGCGGCCGTTGACCCGCATCCGGCGCCGTCCGGCCGGGTCCAGGGCGATGCTGCCCACCTCGGCCGGGCCGGCCAGGGCGGCCGCCAGCGGGTCGTCCTCGGCCGGCCGGGCGGCCACCGCCACGGTCCGTTCGCCGTCGGCCCGCAGGAAGCCGGCCGGGCCGCTGAGCTGGGTGGCCCAGAGCCGGCCGTCGGCGTCGGCCGCGCCGGCCACCAGCACCCGGCGCTCGGTGAGGAAGCGGGCGGCCACGGCCGGGACGGTGCCGCCGACGGCCCGTCCGGAGTGGTCGGCGCGGTCCGTCCGGCCGGCCCGGTCCTGCACGGCCCGCTCGCCGGGGTGGTAGGGCCCGGGGTGGTGGTGCGTGGTGGCGGCGGTCATCGTCGGTGCCTCCCTCGGGGGTGCCGCGGGTTAGAAGAAGCCGCAGGTCGGGGCGGACGGGACGGGGGCCTCGGCGCCGGTGTCGCGGACGCCCGCCGGGGTGTAGATCTCCAGCCGGATGCCGTCCGGGTCGGTGAAGAAGATCCCGCCGGAGTCGGCGCCCTCGCCGTGCGGGACGACGCCCTCGTGGGCGAAGGAGGCGCCCAGCTCGTGCAGCAGCGCCTCGGCGGCGCGGACCTCGTCGAGCGAGTCGACCTGGAAGGAGAGGTGGTGCAGGCCGGGCGCGCCGACGGGGAAGGAGCCCTCGCTCTGCTGCCAGAGGGTCAGCACCAGGCGGCCGTCGCGGCCGAGGAAGACGAAGGGCTGCTCCGGGTCGGTGCCCTCCTGGACCGGCTCCAGGCCGAGGATCCGCCGGTAGAACGCGGTCGAGCGGGCCAGGTCGGTGACGTTCAGTCCCACGTGGCCGGTCTGCAGGGTGCTGCTGATGGTGCCGGACATGCCTGATCACTCCCGTGGTCAGGGCGCCCCGGGGCGCCGCGCTATAACCGTTACGGTGGACAGTAATGGTTAGGCGCGGAGGGGGTCAACCGATACTGTGGGTTTCAATGGTTAGCTTTTGAGAGAATGGCTGTGCCATGACAAGGGTGTCGAGGGGGCGTGCGAAGGAGGCGGCGCACGGGCGCCGGGCCGCGGTGCGGCTACTCCCACTCCCAGCGGACGCCGATGTGGCCCGGCTGCTGGTCGGGGGCGAGGACGTGCGCGCTCGCCGAGGCGCCGATCCAGAGCTGTTCGCGGCGGCGGTCGACGTCCGCGCCCGGGTCGCGGTCGTACCGCTCGCAGTGCACCGGTACGGTCGCCGGGTCGAAGTGGACCTGGAGCACGTACTCGCGCACCGGGGTGGCGAAGCGGCGGCTGTACTCGGTGGTCTGGGCGCCGCCGGACGGGATCTCCACCTCGTACTCGAAGACGGTGCTGTCACCGAGGCCCAGCGGGCGGTCCAGCATCACCTCGCCGACGATCAGACCGGCCTCCGGGCGGCGGCGCACCCGGCCGAGCCGGCCGTGCCGCACGCCGGTGATCTCCGGACAGCCGGTCGCCTCCTCGTCGGCCTTGTGCACCACCAGGCAGCGGGTCACCCCGGCCACCGTGGCGCGGACCACCTGGCGCATCCGCAGCAGGTTGCCGCGCCGCTCGGCGTCCACGTAGTAGGAGTCGTGGACCGACAGCCGCTCCAGCTCGCCGGCCGGCGGCGCGTCCAGCTCGGCGAACACCTCGGAGATGTCCTGCTCGCCCGGCCAGACGTCCTCCAGCCGCAGGTGGCTGGTGCTCGCGTTGGCCGCCCAACGGCCGCGCGGGCGCGGCGGGCCGAGCAGCGCGGACAGCGTGGAGTGCGGCAGCCCGAGCAGCTCCTCCAGCAGGTGCACGGCGCGCAGCGAGCTGGCCCGCTCGGGCTGGCTGCGTCCGCGCCGCCAGTAACTCAGCGTCGTGACGCTGACCCTGACGCCCCGTTGGGCGAGCGCGGCGCGGATCCGGTCCAGGCTGAGGCCGCTGGCCTCGATCGCCACGTGCAGGGTGTCGGCGAAGCCGCCGGTGGGGCTGGGGCGTCCGGGCGTCGGCGCGGGCGACAGCGGCGGAGCGGGTGGCCGGGAGTCGGGCGCGGAGGCGTCCTGGCGCGGCCCGACCAGTCTGAGTCGTGCGTCCTGGGGGTGCTGTGAGGCCATGTGGTTACCTTCCCCACCGAGCGGGTTCGGCAGACCCGGTGCGGCGCCGGAACGCGCCGTCAATGGCCTCGCCGAGCTGTGGGGAACCCTATGCACGGTCGAGAGGCTACGTCATCAGTCGTGCGTATGACAGTGGTCACGGGGGGTGGGCCGCCCGGTGAGCGATCTTGAAACAGTACGGAAACAGACCGCCCGCTCCCCGGGCGGGCGGCGGGATCCGGCCGGTCGACTGTCCGGTTCCGGCCAGGAACCGCCCGGGCGGTGCCGGACGTAGACTCGGGGACCGTTCGCGAGCGAGGGAGTGCCGATGACGGAGCGGACAGCAGACCCGCGGGACCCGCGCCCGCTGCTCGGGGAGCCGCTCGCGCTCGACCTGCTGAACACGCGGTGGGCCGGGGTGCCGGTCAACGACCTGCTCGCCGAGCCGGAGGGCCACGGGATCTGGCTCTCCTCGGCCGGACTGGCCGGGCGGTGCGCGGCGGACGGGGCCGGACTGGCCGTGCTCCGGGAGGCGCGCGAGGCGCTGGCGGCGGCGGTCCGCGCCCTGGACGCGGGCCGGCCGCCCGGGGCCGCCGAGCTGGCCGGGCTGGACGCCGTACTGCGGCACGGACGGGTCCGGCGGGAGGCCTCGGCGGCCGGGCCGGTGGACCGGGTCGAGGTGGACGAGCCGCACCGGCTGGCCGCCTGGCTGGTGGTGGACGACTTCCTGGGGCTGCTGGCCCGGGGGCCGGAGCGGATCAAGAAGTGCGCGCACGAGGCCTGCATCCTGCACTTCTTCGACACCTCGCAGAACGGCCGCCGCCGCTGGTGCCGGATGGCGGTGTGCGGCAACCGGGCGAAGGCGGCCCGGCACTACGAGAAGGCGAAGGGCTGACCCCGGGACGGTCCGTCCGCCCGGGGCCGGCCCGGAGGCTCAGGCCTCGCCGAGCCACTCGGTGAGGGCGGCGCGCAGCTCGCCGGCGCCCGGGTCGACGGCGGCCCAGGCGGCGTAGCCGTCCGGGCGGATCAGCAGCACGGTGTCGCGCAGCTTGCCGTGCGGGTCGGCCGGGGCGGCGGTGACCAGGCGGTCCGCCCACGGGTCGGCGGCCGCCACCTCGTCATTGCTGACCAGGACGAACCTCCCGGCCCGCAGGGCCTCGTAGAGCCGCTGCGGTGCGGCCGGCCCGCCCTCGCGGGGCGGCTCCAGGCCGGTCAGCCGAAGGTCCGGGACGCGCTTGCCGACCAGCGGGTGGGCGTCCTTGGGCGCCGGGTAGGCGATGCCGATGCCGGAGACGGTGCGGGCGCCGCGCTCCACGACCGCGTCGAGGTGGCCGGCGACCGAGACCAGCGCGCCGCGCAGCGCCCGGGTGGCGGCGGACTGCGCGACGGCGACCCGGATCATGGCGCCGGACACCCGCAGCGCGGTCTTGCCGACCGGGTGCCGCTCGGCCTGGTAGCTGTCGAGCAGCGCGTCGGTGGCCCGGCCCCGCAGGACGGCGGCGAGCTTCCAGGACAGGTTGGCGGCGTCCTGGAGGCCGGTGTTCATGCCCATGCCGCCCGCCGGGGAGTGGCAGTGGGCGGCGTCGCCGGCCAGCAGCACCCGCCCGGAGCGGTAGTGGGGGACCTGCCGCTCGTCGCTGTGGAAGGTGGAGCTCCAGCGGACGTCGTGCAGCCCGTAGTCCTCGCCCAGGGCGCGCCGGGCGATGGCGGCCAGCAGGTCGAGCCCGGGCTCGGCGCCGTCGGGGAGCTGCTCGTTGCGGTCCCAGGCGAGGACGCGGTACCAGCCGTCGCCGAACGGGACCAGGAGCGCGAGGCCGTCGTCGTCGGCGCCCGCGGCCAGGCCGTCCTCGGGCTCGCGCTCCAGCCGGACGTCGGCCAGCAGCACCGACTCGATCACCGACTCGCCGGGGAAGGGCAGGCCGAGCAGGTCGCGGACGGTGGAGTGGACGCCGTCGGCGCCGACCGCGTAGCGGGCCCGGTGGACGGCGGGGGCGCCGTTCTCGACGGTCTCCACGGTGACGCCCTCGGCGTCCTGGCGCAGGCCGGTGACCTCGGCGCCGTGCAGGACCACCGCGCCCGCCTTCACGGCCCGGTCGCGGAGCAGCCGCTCGGTCCGGTACTGCGGGGTCATCAGGACGAAGGGGAAGCGGGTGGGCAGGCCGCCGAGGTCGATCCTGGCCCGGTTGAAGGCGAGCAGCGAGGTGACCGGGCGGCCGCCGGCGATGAGTTCGTCGGCGAGGCCGCGGGCGTCGAGCAGTTCGAGGGTGCGGGCGTGCACGGCGAAGGCCCTGGTGAGGCCGGAATCCTCGGTGCGCCTCTCCAGCAGGGTGACGCCCACGCCGGCGGCGGCGAGGTCGCCGGCCAGCAGCAGGCCGGTCGGTCCGGCGCCGACCACGATGACGTCGGTGACGGTCTGCTTCTCGGTCATGTGTCAGCTCCCGGTGCTCGAACAGCGGCTGGACGCCGGGTGTGGCGTTTCCCCGCCCCCATCATCGCCGCCCGGGAGCGGCGTTGTGAATCTCCGGTCCCCGGCGAGTGGCCGGGGACCGGGGGCGGGCGCTGTCCGGAGGGGGCGGGCGATCAGCTGTGGCGGCGGATCTCCACGGTGCGGAACCGGTTGGCGACGAAGGCGCCGTCGCAGTACGCGGCGTTGGCGGCCGGGTTGGCGCCGGTGCCGTGCAGGTCGGAGAAGGCCGCGGTCTGGTTGGCGTACACCCCGCCGGTGAGGTTGAGCGAGAGCGAGACGCCGGCGTCCAGGGCGGCCTCGACCAGGGCGGCCTCGACCTCGGGGGAGACGGTGTAGCCGGAGGCGGTCATCGCGCCCCGGCTGCGGACGGTGTCGCGCAGCAGCGCTACGGCGGCGGCGGTGTTCTCGACCGCGACGGCGAAGGAGACCGGGCCGAAGCACTCGCTGCGGTAGACCGCCCGGTCGTCCGGCTTGTCGGCGTCCAGCTTGACCAGCGCGGGGGTGCGGACCGTCGCTCCGGGGAACTCCGGGTGCTCGACGGCCCTCGGGGCGAGGGCGAGCTCGCCGTACTCGCCGCCGGCCGCGGCGGCCGAGCGCTGCAGCACGCCCGGGTTGACCACGGCGCCGAGGACGGCGGTGGCCCGGGCGTCGTCGGAGAGCAGCCCCTCGATGGCGGCGGCGAGGTCGCGGACCACCTCGTCGTAGGACTTGGCGCCCTGGTCGGTGTCGATGCCGCCGCGCGGGATCAGCAGGTTCTGCGGGGTGGTGCACATCTGGCCGCTGTACAGCGAGAGCGAGAAGGCCAGGTTGTTCAGCATGCCCCGGTAGTCGCCGGTGGAGTCGACGACCACGGTGTTGACGCCGGCCTTCTCGGTGTAGACCTCGGCCTGCCGGGCGTGCTCCTCCAGCCAGTCGCCGAAGGCGGTGGAGCCGGTGTAGTCGATCAGCCTGATCTCCGGGCGCACGGCCAGGACGGCGGCCACCGTGCCGCCCTCGTGCTCGGCGGCCAGGCAGACCACGTCGGGGTCGAAGCCGGCCTCGGCGAGCACCTCGCGGGCGATCCGCACGGTGAGCGCCAGCGGGAGGACGGCCCGCGGGTGCGGCTTGACCAGCACCGGGTTGCCGGTGGCCAGCGAGGCGAACAGGCCGGGGAAGCCGTTCCAGGTGGGGAAGGTGTTGCAGCCGATCAGCAGCGCCAGGCCGCGCGGGACCACGGTGAAGTCCTTGGTCATCACCAGCGGGTCGCGCTTGCCCTGCGGCTTGGTCCAGCCGGCGCTCTCCGGCAGCCGGGTCTGCTCGGTGTACGCGTAGGCGACGGCCTCCAGGCCGCGGTCCTGGGCGTGCGGGCCGCCGGCCTGGAAGGCCATCGCGTAGGCCTGGCCGGTGGTGTGCATGACGGCGTTGGCGTACTCGTGCGAGCGGGCGTTGATCCGGGCCAGGATCTCCAGGCAGACGGCGGCGCGGGCGAGCGGCCCGGCGGCGGCCCAGGCCGGGCGGGCGGCGGTCAGCGCGGCGATCAGGGCGTCGGGGCCGGCGTGCGGGTAGCCGATGCCCAGCTCCAGGCCGTACGGGGAGGCCTCGCCGCCGACCAGGTCGCCGTCGGCGGGGTGGCCGGGCAGCTCGAACGGCCGGTTCAGCAGGGACTCGAAGGCGGCCTTGCCGTCCGCGGCGGCGCTCTCGCCGTAGGCCTTGGGGAACTCGGGGTAGGGCGACCAGTAGTCGCGCTCGGCGGCGGCGCCGACGGCGGCCTCCAGGGTGGCCCGGTGGCGTTCGACGAGTTCGGCGACGTGGGGGTGGGTGACCGCTGCGGACATGGTGTGCGCTCCTCAGAGGGGAGGACGGGACACGTCACAGAGTAACCGAACGATCGGTCGGCTCAAGAGGGCGAACCGGGTCATGACGGAGGGGCGCGTCCGGATCCGGACGCGCCCCTCCAGGTCGTGGGAACGGGGGTGCGGGTCTACGGGATGCCGAGCTCGAAGATCACGTACCCGCCGTACCAGCCGGAGGCGATCGCGCCGGTGCCGAGCACACCGGCCAGCACCGGCCAGCTCAGCCTGCGCATCGCCACCGCGAGCGCGATCAGCAGCGGGAAGGCCGGCAGCAGGTAGCGCGAGGTGTTGCCGAAGATGCCCAGGCTGCCGAGCACCGAGACGATGGTGGCCAGGGTGTAGGCGGTCAGCACCAGCGGCGGGCGCAGCCGGACCAGCAGCACGATCAGCACCGGCAGGCTCAGCACCAGCAGCGTCGCCAGCATGTCGGCCGTGTGGTAGGCGAACGGGTAGTCGTTGCGGCCCAGCAGCACGCCGCGGATCGCGTACCAGGTGCCCTGACCCCAGTCGAAGTAGTGCAGCCAGGCGTCCCGCTGGAGCGTGAAGTAGCCGCCCCAGTCGCCCATCCGCCAGCCCACCCAGCCGACGTAGCCGAGCAGTCCGACGGGGGCCAGCAGCATCGCGGTCAGCGGGCGCAGCACCCCGCTCTCCCGCCGGTACAGCTCCACCAGCGCGGCCAGGCCGACCGCGCCGATCAGCGCCGCCGAGGTGGGCCGGTTGAGGCCGGCGATCAGGGTGATCACCCCGGCCGCCACCCACTGCCTGCCCATCGTGAAGTAGCAGGCCCAGGCGGCCAGCGCGATGAACAGCGAGTCCGAGTAGATCGCCCACTCGGCGCCCGAGCCGGGGGCGATCGCCCACAGCCCGGCCGCGATCACACCCGCGCGCGGACCGGCCATCCGGTCCACCACCGCGTAGATGCCGGCCGCGGCGAACAGCGAGGCGACCACCGAGATCAGCATCCCGGCGCCGTACAGGCCGAACGGGCTGATCTCCGAGATCAGCCGCATCAGGCCCGGGTAGAGCGGGAAGAAGGCGGCCGAGTTCTGCTCGATGGTGAAGCCGGGGGTGCCGCCCGGCACCGGCACCAGGGCCGGGTGGTAGCCGAACTGGGCGACCTGCTGGTACCACCAGCCGTCCCAGCTGGCCAGCACGTCCCAGGGGTTGGCGCCGCCGCCGAACCGGGGGTGCTTCTTGAGGTGGTCCCCGGAGAAGGAGAGCAGCTTCATGAAGACGGTGAAGCCGACCAGCTTCAGCACGGCGTAGCACCAGACGGCCGGGCCGAAGCGCAGGACCAGCTCGCGAGCGCGTTCGCGCCAGTCGGCCGCGGACTCGGCCGCCGAGTCGCCGCGGCGCTGTTCGGGCAGATCGGATTCGACTGCCGGTATTGCGCTCATGCGACTTCCCCACCTGCTCGCTCATGGACGGATCGTCCGCCGAGTCTAGGGTCTGCCGCCGCGGTTTGGTGTGGACCAGGGCACCCGGGCGCCGCCGTACCGGGGCGGGCGGGGATACTCGGAGGATGGCCGATCACACCACGCGTACCGCCTACACCGTGGACTCCCTGCTCGCGGTGACCGTCGACGTCTTCAACGAGCGCGGCTACGACGGCACCTCGATGGAGGACCTGTCGCGTGCGGCCGGGATCTCCAAGTCGTCGATCTACCACCACGTGCGCGGCAAGGAGGAGCTGCTGCGGCTCGCCGTCGGACGGGCGCTGGACGGGCTGTTCGCGATCCTGGCGGAGCCGGCCGCGGTGGACGGCCCGGCGGTGGAGCGGCTGGAGCACGTCGTGCGGCGGACCGCCGAGGTGCTGCTGGCGGAGCTGCCCTACGTCACCCTGCTGCTGCGGGTGCGCGGCAACACGGCCACCGAGCAGTGGGCGCTGGAGCGCCGGCGGGAGTTCGACCACCAGGTGGCCGAGCTGCTGCGGGCCGCGGTGGCGGACGGCGCGCTGCGGGCGGACGTCGAGCCGCGGCTGGCCACCCGGCTGCTCTTCGGCATGATCAACTCGATCGTGGAGTGGTACCGGCCGGGCCTCAAGGCCGCCGACGGGGTCGCGGACGCGGTGGTCCACCTGGCCTTCGACGGCCTGCGGGCGCGCTGAGCCGACCGGTCGGCCCTAGTCGGGCGGGACCTGGTCGGTCTCCTCGAAGACCAGCATGGTGCGGGTGCCGAGCACCTGCGGGATGGACTGGATGCTGCCCAGCACCAGCTCCCGCAGGGCGTGGTTGTCGGCGGTGTGCACCAGCAGCAGGACATCGAAGTCGCCGCCGACCAGCGCGATGTGCGCGACCCCCGGCAGGGCCAGCAGCTGCTCGCGCACGGTGCGCCAGGAGTTCTGCACGATCTTCAGGGTGATGTAGGCGGACGCGCCCTGACCTGCCCGTTCGTGATCCACCCTGGCGGTGAAGCCGCGAATGACGCCGTCCTCGACCATCCTGGATATCCGGGCGTACGCATTCGCCCTGGACACGTGCACCCGCTCGGCCACCGAGCGGATCGAGGCGCGACCGTCCTGCTGCAGCAGCCGCAGGATCGCCCGGTCGACCCGGTCGAGTCTGGACATCTGTTCAGCCGACATGACCCCCCACCCCCACGGATTGGACGCACTGCCACCAGTCGACCGCCACCCGGGCCGATTGTCCACCACCTTCGCACGCTTCTGGTCAAGATGAACAGACGACCGAACAATCGGTAGGGAGCCCCCGCCACCCCTGGAGGTGCCCCGAGATGACCGTTCTCGACCACAGACACGACACGGCGGTGCCCGGTTGGCTGCCCGGGGCCACCGCCCCCCGCACCGACCCGGCCCCGCTGCTCCCGGACCCCGCTCCCGTCCGCGTCCTCGGTACCCCCGCGCTGGAGAAGTACGACCCCGCCCTGCTCCGCGAGCTGTACCGCCGCCTGGTCGTCGGTCGCCGGTACAACCAGCAGGCCACCACCCTCACCAAGCAGGGCCGGCTCGCCGTCTACCCGGCCTCGACCGGGCAGGAGGCCTGCCAGGTCGCCGCCGCGCTGGTGCTCGGCGAGCAGGACTGGCTGTTCCCCAGCTACCGCGACACCCTGGCCGTCGTCTCGCGCGGGGTGGACCCGCTGGAGGCGCTCACCCTGCTGCGCGGCAACGCCCACACCGGCTACGACCCGCGGGCCAGCCGGACCGCCCCGCTCTGCACCCCGCTGGCCACCCAGGGCCCGCACGCCGTCGGGCTGGCGCACGCCGCCCGGCTGAGCGGCGACCCGGTGGTCGCGCTGGCGATGCTCGGCGACGGCGGCACCAGCGAGGGCGACTTCCACGAGGCGCTGAACTTCGCCGCCGTGCTGCGGGCGCCGGTGGTCTTCCTGGTGCAGAACAACGGCTACGCCATCTCCGTCCCGCTCAGCGCGCAGTCCGCCGCCCCGACGCTGGCCCACAAGGCCGTCGGCTACGGGATGCCCGGCCGGCTGGTGGACGGCAACGACGCGCCCGCCGTGCACGGCGTCCTGGCCGAGGCCGTCGAACGGGCCCGGACCGGCGGCGGCCCGACCCTGGTCGAGGCGGTGACCTACCGGGCCGAGGCGCACACCAACGCCGACGACGCCACCCGCTACCGGACCGAGGCCGAGGTGGCGGCCTGGCGCGAGCACGACCCGATCCTGCTGATGGAGCGGGCGCTGCGCGAGCGCGGGGTGCTGGACGACGCCCTGGTGCAGGAGGCGGCCGACGAGGCCGAGGCGCTCGCCGCCCGGATGCGCGCCGAGTTCCACGCCGAGCCGGAGCTCGACCCGATGTCCCTGTTCGCCCATGTGTACGCCGAGCCGACCCCGCAGCTGCGCGAGCAGGCGGCGCGGCTGGCCGAGGAGCTGGCCGCCGAGGCCGAGGTGCAGCACTGATGACCACGGCCCCCACGCCCACCCCCACCCGCGCCCCCGCCGCCGGTGCCCGCACCGCCAGCATGGCGCAGGCGCTCAACTCGGCGCTGCGCGACGCCATGCGCGAGGACCCGACGGTGCACGTGCTCGGCGAGGACGTCGGCGCGCTCGGCGGCGTCTTCCGGATCACCGACGGGCTGACCGCCGAGTTCGGCCCGGACCGCTGCCTGGACACCCCGCTGGCCGAGGCGGGCATCCTCGGCACCGCCGTCGGCATGGCCATGTACGGGCTGCGGCCGGTGGTGGAGATGCAGTTCGACGCCTTCGCCTACCCGGCGCTGGAGCAGCTGTTCTCGCACGTCGCCAAGATGCGCAACCGCACGGCCGGCCGGCTGCCGCTGCCGATCACCGTCCGGATCCCGTACGGCGGCGGCATCGGCGGCGTCGAGCACCACAGCGACGCCTCCGAGGCGTACTACGCCGCGACCCCGGGCCTGCACGTGGTCACCCCCGCGACGGTGGCAGACGCGTACGGGCTGCTGCGGGCCTCGATCGCCTCGGACGACCCGGTGGTCTTCCTGGAGCCCAAGCGGATGTACTGGGGCAAGGCGGAGTTCGACCCGGCCGCCCCGGTCGAGCCGGTCGGCCGGGCCGTGCTGCGGCGGACCGGCACCTCGGCGGTGCTGATCACCTACGGCCCCTCGCTGCCGGTCTGCCTGGAGGCGGCCGAGGTGGCGAAGGCCGAGGGGTGGGACCTCGCGGTGCTGGACCTGCGCAGCCTGGTGCCGTTCGACGACGAGACGCTCTGCCGGGTGGTGCGCTCGCTCGGCCGGGCCGTGGTGGTGCACGAGGCCGGCGGCTTCGGCGGCACCGGCGCGGAGATCGCCGCCCGGGTCACCGAGCGCTGCTTCCACCACCTGGCCGCGCCCGTGCTGCGGGTCACCGGCTTCGACGTCCCGTACCCGCCGCCGATGCTGGAGCACCACCACCTGCCCGGGGTGGACCGGATCCTGGACGCGGTCGCCCGGCTCCAGTGGGAGGACTGAGGATGATGCCCGTCGTACGCGAGTTCACCCTGCCCGACCTCGGTGAGGGGCTCACCGGGGCGGAGGTGGTGCGCTGGCTGGTCGAGGTCGGCGAGGTGATCGCGGTCGACCAGCCGGTGGCGGAGGTGGAGACCGCCAAGGCGGTGGTCGAGGTGCCCTGCCCCTACGGCGGGGTGGTGACCGCGCTGTTCGGCGAGGTGGGCCAGGAGGTCGCGGTCGGCGCGCCGCTGGTGACGGTCGCGGTGTCGCCCGGCGAGGGGGAGAAGCCGCTCGTCGCGGTGTCGGCCGCGGTGCCGGCGGAGCCCGCGGCGGAGGTGGAGCGGCCGCTGGTCGGGTACGGGGTCGCCGAGCCGGGGCGGAGCGGGCGGCGGCGCCGGGTCGGGGTCGCGGCCGCGGCTCCGGTCGCGGCCGCGGCTCCGGTCGCGCCCGCGGCTCCGGTCGCGCCCGCCGCTCCGCCGGCCCCGGTGGCCGCGCAGGCTCCGCCGGCCGTGCGGGCGCCGGCCGTGCCGCCGGTGATCTCGCCGCTGGTGCGCCGGCTGGCCCGGGAGCAGGGGGTCGACCTGACGGCGGTCACCGGCAGCGGGCCGGACGGCCTGATCATGCGGGCGGACGTCGAACGGGCGGTCGCGGCGAAGGTCTCCGGACCGGGCGGCGTGCCGGCCGCCGCGCAGCCGTCGTCGGTGGCACCGGTGCCTTCGGTGCCGGCCGTCGCCGGGGAGGTCGTCCCGCTGCGCGGGCTGCGCAAGGCGGTGGCCGAGAAGCTCGGCCGCAGCCACCGGGAGATTCCCGCCGCGACCTGCTGGGTGGACGCCGACGCCACCGAACTGATTGAGCTGCGGCGGCAGTTGAATGCCGTTCCGGGGCCGAAGGTGAGCGTGCTGGCACTGCTCGCCCGGATCTGCACCGTCGCGCTGGAGCGCTTCCCCGAGCTCAACTCCAGTGTGACCGGGGACGGTTCGGGGATCCTGCGACACCCGGCGGTGCACCTGGGCTTCGCCGCCCAGGGCGAGCGCGGGCTCGTCGTCCCGGTGGTGCGGGACGCGCAGCGCCTCACCACCGAGCAACTCGGCGCCGAACTGGGTCGGTTGACCGAGGCGGCGCGGACCGGGTCGATCGCCCCGGCCGAGCTGACCGGCGGTACGTTCACCCTGAACAACTACGGGGTGTTCGGGGTGGACGGCTCCACCCCGATCCTCAACCACCCGGAGGCGGCGATGCTCGGCGTCGGCCGGATCGTCGCCAAACCCTGGGTCCACCGGGGGGAGTTGGCGGTGCGCGAGGTCACCCAGCTGTCGTTCACCTTCGACCACCGGGTCTGCGACGGCGGTACCGCGGGCGGGTTCCTGCGGTTCGTGGCGGACTGTGTCGAGCAGCCGGGCATGCTGCTGCGGCAGCTCTGAGCGGGTCCGGCCCGAGCAGGGTCGCCCTGGGTGGCGGATCCGCCACCCAGGGCGACACGGATCGAGCGAGGGTAGCGCGTCCCGGGGGCGGGTGTCCGGGCTTCGCGCGATTCGTCGGATGAGCAGTCCGGGCGTGCCACGCTTCCTGGGCGTCAGCAGAGACAAGCCAGGTGGTGGCGAAGGCCGGCCGGAGGCGAAACGATTCACTTGGGTACTCGAAACCTTGCGGTGAAGTCCCGCAGAACACTCCTGGTCCGGACCGGCCACGGCTCGGCGGCGGCCTCGGCCGTGCCCGGTCTGCCGGGCGCCGCTCCGGGCGCCGCTCCGGGCGCCGCGCAGGCCGTCCGACCGGTGCCGCCGGTGCCGCCGGACCTGCCGCCGGTCGTAGCGCCGACCGTCCCGCCGGCGGTGCCGCCGCGGCCGGTCGACCCGCCCGCGGTCCCGGCGCCGAGCCGTCCGGACGCCGCGGTGCCGGGGCCGCTGCCCGAGCCGCTGTTCACCAGCGCCCCGGGCCTCAACTGGGCCGTCCCGGCCCTCCCGCCGGTGCCGCCCGCGCCGGACCCGCGCGCGGCGGCCGGGCTGCCGCCGACCGCCCGGGACCTCGAACTGATCCGGGCCAGTCTGGCGGTGGTCGAGCCGGTCGCCGACCGGGCCACCGCGCACTTCTACGCGCTGATCTTCCTCGGCCACCCCGAGGTCCGGGCGCTCTTCCCGGCCGCCATGGACGTCCAGCGCGACCGCCTCTTCCGCGCCCTGCTGACGGCCGCCCGCGGCGCCGGCGATCCGGCGGGCCTGCGCGCGTACCTGCGGGCGCTGGGCTGCGCCCACCGCCGGTACGGCACGCTGACCGGTCACTACGGTCCGGTCGGCGAGTGCCTGGTGGCGGCGCTGGCCAGGTACGCGGGCAGCCGGTGGAGCGCCGAGACCGAACTGGCCTGGCGCCGGGCCTACCGGCTGATCTCCTCGATCATGATCGAGGCCGCCGAGGAGGACGCCCGCACCTCGCCGCCCTGGTGGCAGGGCGAGGTGGTCGCGCACGAGCGCCGCACCCGGGACGTCGCGGTGCTCACGGTCCGCCCCGACCAGGCGTACCCGTACCGGGCCGGGCAGTACACGAGCCTGGAGACGCCCTGGTGGCCGCGGGTCTGGCGGCACTTCTCGTTCGCCTCGGCGCCCCGGCCGGACGGTCTGCTGACCTTCCACGTCAAGGCGGTGCAGGCGGGCTGGGTGAGCAACGCGCTGGTGCACCGGGCCGCGCCCGGGGACGTGCTGCGGCTCGGCCCCGCGGCCGGCGGGATGACCCTGGACCGCGCCGACGGCGCGGACCTGCTGCTGGTGGGCGGCGGCACCGGGATCGCGCCGCTGCGGGCGCTGGTCGAGGAGGCGCTGGAGGACGGCGCGGCGGCCCGCTCGGTGGAGGTGTTCTACGGTGCCCGGCGCGCCGAGGAGCTGTACGAGCTGGCCGGCCTGCGGGAGCTGGCGGAGCGGCACGGCCGGCTGGCCGTCCGGCCGGTGCTCTCCGGCTCCGGCTACGGGGCCCGCGACGGGGCGGGCCCGGCCGGGGCGGCCGCGACCGGCCCGCTGACCGGTGAACTCCCGGAGGCGGTGGCCCGGTTCGGGCCGTGGACCGGGCGGACGGCCTACCTCGCCGGGCCGCCCGCGATGGTCCGGCGGACCGCGGAGGCCCTGCTGCGGGCCGGGCTGCCGGCCGAGCGGATCCGGCACGACCTGGCCGCGCGGTGAGCGGGCCCGGCGGCCGGGGCGGGGCCGGCGTCAGCCGAGGTCGGGCGCGAGCAGCGCGCGGATGCCCTCGATGTTGGCGGCCAGGTACGCCCGCAGGCTCGGCGGCACCACGTTGACCGAGGTGACGCCCTCGCGGGTGAACGGCACCCGGACCACCTCGTAGCCGCCGTTGGGCTCGTCGACCTCGGGGCCGTGCCGGCGGTCGAGGTCCATCGAGGCGAGCCGGCAGACGAAGAAGTGCTGCACCTTGACCCCGTGCGGGTGGAGCAGGGTGCCGTCGGGGTGGTGGGTGTGGCTGATGGTGTCCACGAAGGCGGGGACCGCGTCGACCACCTTGCCGCCGAGCTCCTCGTCCACCTCGCGGTGCAGCGCCTCCACCACCGTGCGGTCGCCGGGCTCGACACCGCCGCCGGGGGTGATCCAGTACGGATGGGGCGAGCCGGGGCGGGTGCGCTTGATCAGCACGAGCGAGGCCGGTCCGTACGGGTTGTCCGGGTCGACCTCCAGCAGGATCGCCCGGGCGGTGCGCTGGACGACGGGGCGGGGCGGGGTGCGCATGGCGACCTCCGGGGCTGGAGCGTTGTGCGGGAGTCTCCCGCGACCCGGCGCGCCCGAAACGCGGCTTGCCGACCGATGCGTCCGCCCGTGATCGGTTCGTTGCGGTGATAGGTCTTGGATAGCGAAGATGAACGTTGAACAGATCTTCGAAAGACAGGTCGTAGGCTTATATTGCCTTTGATTTGAAGGATTTTATTGAGTGAACTGTGTCAGAGTCATTGCAGCCGCGCCGAGCCTGTGCTGCAATGGGCGACTATCGGGCAAATCGGAGTGATTCACTCCGCATGCTCTTCTCTGCAATGACTCGGGCTGGGGGCTGGCTGTGGCCATGGATCGGATCGCAGAGCGTACCGCGCCGTCGACGCGGCCGGCGCGCACTTCGCGCAAGGAGCGGCAGCCCACCCTGATCTCCTCCGTCCAGCGGGCGCTGCGCCTGCTGGAGGCCGTCGGCGGGTTCCGGCACGGGGCCACCGCCAAACAGCTCGCCCGCGCCGCCGGCCTGCCGCTCGGCACCGCGTACCACCTGCTGCGGACCCTGACCCACGAGGGCTACCTGCGGCGGTCCGACGGCCGCTTCTTCTACGGCGAATCGGTCGAGGGCATCGTCCTGGCCGACGACCGGCAGGCCGAACGGCACGGGCTGCGGGCGCGGATGGAGGGGTTAAGCGATGAACTCGGCGGGGCCGTCTACTTCGCCCTCTACCAGGACGGCGAGGTCACCGTGGTGGACACCGTCGACGGCGTCCACCGGCCGGCCGTCGAACCGTGGGCCGACTTCCGGGCCACCGCCCACGCCCACGCGATCGGCCAGTGCCTGCTGAGCCAGCTCCCCGAGGAGGCCCGGCGCGACCACCTCGCGCGCCACCCCCCGGTGGGGCTCACCCCGGCCACGCTCGTCGACGAGTCGGCCGTCCTGCGCCGGATCGCCGGGGTGCGGCACACCATGCCGGTGGTCGAGCGCCAGGAGTACGCGATCGGCACGGTCTGCGCGGCCGTGCCGATCACCGTCGGCTCGGTGGTCGCCACCATGGCGGTCTCGCTGCCGGTCGAGCAGGCCGACCGGCTCGCCGTGGTCGCGGGCCAACTGCGGCGCGGTGTCGGTGCGATGACGCCGTCGTTCGTGCTCTGACCACACCGCCGCACCCGGCCGGTCCGCCCGCGGACCGGGCAATCCCGCTCGTTCACCATTTGAAAAAGCACATCTTGTCCACTACGTCCCCGGGCGGGGACGATGAGGCTGGACGTAGCGCACGCAATTCCTCCCCTGTCAGCCAACAGCCTTGTCCGGGTACCCGCGAACCCTCACCCCACGCGCGGCCGGGCAGAACGAGAGGTGTCGGTGCCATGCAGCACAGCACAGTCCAGGGCCACCTGACCATGAACCTGGTGGTCTCGGAGGAGCTCACCTTCCGCATCGTGGTCGACCTCGACTACGACCCCGCCGATCCCTACGCGGTCCGCTTCACCTTCCACCTGCCCGGCGACGAGCCGGTCACCTGGGTCTTCGCCCGCGAGCTGCTGCTCGACGGGCTGGCCCGGCCGTCCGGTGAGGGCGACGTCCACATCCACCCGGTCGGCGGGGAGCTGGGCGAGGTCTGCCTCGTGCTGCGCTCCCCCGAGGGCGACGCCGTGCTGCACGGCGCCGCGCCGCCGCTGATCGCCTTCCTGGCGCGCACCGACCGGCTGGTGCCGATCGGGGAGGAGGCCGCCGCCGGCGACCTCGACGCCCAGCTCGCGCTCATCCTGCACGGCCACGAGAACGCAGGGTGAGCCGCCGGCGGGCGCAGGACGCGCATCGAAAGGGGCCCGTACCCGGGTGGTTCACCGGGTACGGGCCCCTTCCGTGCGGGCCGGCACGGGAGGCGCTCAGTCCTCGTCGAGGGCGAGGCTGAGGCCCCAGGAGACCAGGCTGACGATCAGCGCGCCGAGCAGCGCCGACCAGAAGCCGTCGACGTGGAAGTCCAGATCGAGCTTGTCCGAGGCCCAGGAGGTCAGCCAGAGCATCAGCGCGTTCACCACGAAGGTGAACAGGCCCAGGGTGAGGATGAACAGGGGGAGCGAGAACAGCTGTACCACCGGCTTGATCAGCCAGTTGACCACGCCGAACACCAGTGCCACGGCGAGCACCGTGAGCGTCTTGTGCTGCCAGTCGTCCCCGGTGAGCGTGATCCCGGTGACGATCCAGGCGGCGACCCAGATGGCCGCCGCGTTGATCAGTGTCTTGATGAGGAAACCCTTCATGGGGCCAGCGTCCCAGGTCGGTCAAGGGGAGGCCATGTCCCGACCGGTGCGGTGGTGTTGAATGCCGGTGGGCCGAAGCCGCACGAGGAGGGGTGTCCCGATGAAGTTGTTCCGGCTGGACCGCCTGGACGCCGAACGCGCCGCCAACGACGGCGCGTACCTGCGCTTCCTGCGCGAGCCGCGGATGTCCGCCGGCCTGTACGCGCTCTCCCCCGGCGACACCGACACCCAGACCGCGCACGCCCAGGACGAGATCTACCAGGTGATCAGCGGCCGGGCCGAGCTGACCGTCGGGGACGAGACCGCCACCGTGGGCCGGGGCACCGTCGTCTACGTGCCGGCCGGGACGCCGCACCGCTTCCACCACATCACCGAGGAACTGCGGGTGCTGGTGGTCTTCTCGCCGCCGGAGGACTAGCCGGTCAGGGCCGGTCAGGGCCGGTCAGGGCCGGCCAGGGCACCCGGCGGGGCGCCGGGCGGGGCCGGTTAGGGTCGGGGCATGAGCAGCCTGAGCCTGACCGAAGAACTCTGGGCGGCGATCGATCCGGTCTACGCCGAGATCCTCGCCCACCCCTTCATCGCCGGCCTGACCGACGGCACCCTGCCGCGGGAGGCGTTCCGCCACTTCGTCGTCCAGGACTCGCACTACCTGCGCGACTACGCCCGCGCGCTGGCCGTCTGCGCGGCCAAGGCGCCCGGCGAGGAGGAGGTGCGGGCCTTCGCCGACGACGCGATCGGCGCGCTGGCCGCCGAGCAGGGGATGCACGCCGAGTTCCTGGACGCCTTCGGCGACACCGCCGAGGGCGCCGCCGCCGAGCCGGTGCTGCCGACCACCCGCGCGTACACCAGCTACCTGCTCGCCACCGTCTACGGCGGCTCCTTCGCCGAGGCGGTCGGCGCGGTGCTGCCCTGCTACTGGATCTACGCCCGGGTCGGCGAGCGGCTGCTCGCCGAGGGCTCCCCGGACCCGCTGTACGCGAAGTGGATCTCCACCTACGGCGACGAGGCGTTCCAGTCGGTGGTGCGCCGGGTGCTGGCGCTGACCGACCGGCTCGGCGAGGAGATGTCCCCCGCCGAACGGCGCCGGGTGACCGAGCACTTCGTCACCACCTCGCGCTACGAGTGGATGTTCTGGGACGCCGCCTGGCGCGGGGAGGCCTGGCCGGTCTGAGCCCCGTCGGGGGACCGCGCCGGGCCCGGTGCCGAGGGCGGTGTCCGGGGCGTTCCCCGAGGTCGGGACGGGGGTTCACCCCGGGACCGGGGTCGGGGGGATCTCCGGGTTCTCTCGGGGCCGTTGGGCCTCGTTCCGCCTCTCACGCCACCGTACGATCGAAGTACCGAAGCGAACGGGATGCGGCACCGGACGGCAGCCGACCCCCTGGGGAGAGAAGGAACGGACATGGCTGAGCTCTGGAAGTCGCTGCCCTCGTGGGTGCGGAACATCGTCGTGCCGGTGCTGGTCCTGGTGCTGGCGTGGAACCTGCTGACGTTCGTCTTCGGGGTGGTCGGCGCGCTGCTGGCCTTCGCCGTCAAGGCGCTGGTGGTGGTCGGCATCGCCGCCGCCGTGGTGGTGCTGGTGAAGAAGGCCGCCAGGAACTAGACCGCAGGGAAGCGGCCTGCCGGGAACCGGGACACCGGAAGCGGACATCGAGGCCCGACGCCCGCGCCCCTCCGGGGGACGCGGGCGTCGGGCGTTTCCGGGGGCGGGTCAGTCGGCGGGTCGGCCGGCGGGCTCGCGCAGGAAGGCGTCGAGGTCCCGCTGCGGCCGCCAGCCCTGGGAACGGGCGCGGGCGAGGTCCAGCACCACGCTGCGGGAGAGCTGGTCCACCGCGTACGGGGTCAGGCCGGGGAGCCGGCCGGTGCGGGCGGCCAGCCGGGCCAGCGGGGCCGGGACGTGGTGGATCCGGGCGCTCACCCCGTGCGCGGCCAGCACCGCGCGGACCACCGCGTCGCGCCGGTAGGGCCGGGCGTCGGCGATGTTGTAGGCGACCGGCGTCCACGGGCGGTCGCCGGTGCGGCCCGCGCCGACCGCGGACAGGCAGGCGTCGGCGAGGTTCTGCACGGCGGTGAGGCTCAGCCGGACGTCGCCGCCGGGCAGCAGCAGCCGGCCGTTCCGGACCCGCTCCAGCAGCCGGGGCACCAGGTGCGGGTCGCCCGGGCCGTAGACGGCGCGCGGGCGCAGCACCACGGCGCCCGCCGCCAGCGCGAGCCGCTCCCCGGCGGCCTTGGTGCGGCCGTACGCGTTGAGGTGGCCGGCCTCGGTGGGGTGGTGCTCCTGGACGGACCCGCGGCCGGGGCGGGGGTCGTAGACGCTGGCACTGGAGACCCAGGCGAGCGGCCGGTCCCCGGCGGCGCGCAGCAGGCGCTCGGTGCCGGTGACGTTGACGGCGTGCTGGGCGGCCTCGGCGGCGGACCCCGGGGGCAGGTCGGCGACGGCGGCGGCGCAGTGCACCACCGCGTCGGCGCCGGCGAAGTCGGGCTCCCCGGCGATGGCGTCCCAGCGGACGTGCCGCCCGGCGGGTCCGGGGCGGCGGCCGTAGCAGAGCACGTCGTGGCCGGCGGCGACGGCGGCCCGGACGACGTGCGAGCCGCAGAAGCCGCTCGCGCCGGTGACGGCGATCCGCATCGGGGTTCTCCTCGGGGGTGTGGTGGGGGCGGCTGTTCGGGCAGGGGGCAAACGGGGGTCAGCCGGGCGTGCGGGTGGCGCGCAGGGTGAGGACGGACCAGCCGGGCAGGGCGGAGCGGCGGTCGACGCGGGCGCCCGTGACCACCGGGGCGTACGGGGCGAGTGCGAGCAGCAGCTCGGCCAGCAGGGCGCGGGCCGCCCCGGCGCCGGGGCAGGCGTGCGGGCCGGCGCCGAAGACGGCCTGGGCGGCGGCGGGTCCGGGGGACGGCGCCGGGCGGTGCGCCCCGGCGGCGTGCCGGGCGACCAGGATCAGCCGGTCGCCCTTGCGGACGGCCCGGCCGGCCAGTTCGCCGTCGGCGGCGGCCACCCGGGGGAGCAGCGGCGAGGGGGCGGTGAGCCGCAGCAGTTCGGCGGCCAGCGCGGGCGCGCCGGCGGCGTCGACCGAGGGCCAGATTCCGGCGTCCGCGCACCAGGCGGCGGCCCGGGGGAGGGCGGCGACGGTGGTGTTGACGGTCGCCACCGCGACCATCGCGTCCCGGGGGTCGGGCAGCAGGGCGGCCAGGTCGGCGGCCCGGGCGGCGGCGGTCCGGGCGGCGTCGCGCGGGCGCGGGCCGGGCAGGTGGTCGCGGGCGGCGGCCGCGGCGGCCTCGGCGGCGGCGCCGGCCAGGGCGTGCGGGCAGCCGCTCGCGCCGGTCAGCACGGCGGCCGTCACTCCGGCCAACGCGCGGGACAGCGCGACGAGTTCGAGTTCTCCGGCGGCGAGCGCCGGGATCCGCTCGGCGAGCACGGCCCGCCAGTGCGGGCGGAGCCGGTCCACCGCCGCCGCGTCCAGGGCGGCGGCCAGTTCCCGGCGGGCGGTGCGGTGGTCGGCCCCCTGCTGGTCGAACAGCACGCCGCCGTCGGTGAGTTCGGCGGCGGCCCCGCCGGTGGTGCCGGGCGCGGTGCGGTCCAGCGGGATCCGGGTGAGCGCCTCGCGGTAGGCCTCGGCGCCGTGCACCAGCACGGTGCGGCCGAGCCGGGCCACCGGACGGCGGCGGGTGGCGGCGAGCAGCGCGAACAGCAGCGGGTGGCTGCGCAGATAGACCCGGCGGTCCCGGCGGCGGGCGCCCGGGTGCCGGGCCGGCTCCGGTCGCGTCCCGCCGGTCACAGCGCCAACTCCCGGGCGCAGTGGGCCGCGGCGGCCGCCCGGTCGGGCTTGCGGGAACGGCCGGTCAGCGGCACCTCGCCGAACAGCAGGGCGTCGGGGCGGGCCGAGCCCATCCGCTCCAGCGGGCCGGCCAGCGCGCCGCGCAGCCGCCGCGGGTCGGTGCCGGGCGAGGGCTGGACCAGGGCGACCAGCCGTTCGTCACCCTGTTCGTCCGGGACACCGACCAGCACCGCGAGTTCGACGCCCGGCAGGTGCAGGGCCGGCTCGTACAGGCCCGGGTAGATGTTCTCGGCGCGGCGCAGCACCATGTCCTTGAGCCGTCCGGCGAGCACGATCCGGCCGTCCGGGTCGAGCGTGGCGCGGTCGCCGGTGCGCACCCAGGGCTCGGGTTCCTCACCGAGGTACCGGTGGCGGGCGCCGGGGCCGGCGAGCAGCAGTTCACCGTCCGCGGCGAGATCGGCGCGCACGCCCGGCAGCGGGGCGCCGACCAGGTCGCCGGGCCCGCTGAAGGCGCTCTTCGCGGCCTCCTCGACGGCCGCCGCCGGGAACAGCTCGGTCAGCGCGTAGACGCCCCAGGCCTGGTCGGCCCCGGCCTGCTTGACCCGGCGCAGCAGGGTCGCGTCGGCGGGCGCCGAACCGGTCCAGACCCGGCCGGTGAACCGGGCCCCGGTGGCGAGGGCGGCGCGCAGCTGCGGCGGGGTGAGGTAGCTGTGGGCCGGGGCGAGCCGGCCGAGCTGGCGGGCCAGGGCGGCGGGTTCGCGGGCCGGCAGCGCGACGGCGGCGCCGGCGGCGAGCGCGGGGACCAGCACGAAGAAGGTGCCGCCCAGCACCACCGTGCCGGGCCGCGGGTCGACCAGGTCGGTGACGGTGCGCAGCCCGGCGGCCAGACCGCTGCGGGAGTGCACGACGGCGCGCGGGCGGGCGGTGGTGCCGGAGGTGAAGACGATCACGGCGTCGCCGTCGCGTTCGGGCGCCTCGCGGCCGGGGACGCCCGGCACCGAGGCGCCGAAGGGGTTGGTGTGCAGCCGGGGCGCGCAGCCGGGCAGCCGGCGCCCCAGGGTGGCGACCGGGCCGAGGGCGGCGAGCGGGGGCAGCGCGAGGCCGGCGCGGCGGGCGAGCGGGCCGGCCCAGCCGGCCACGGCCTGGGCGGCGGCGTCGGCGAGCACCAGGTCGGGCCGGGCCAGCGCGAGCCGGGCGGCCAGCACGTCGGGGCCCGCGGTCGGGTCGAGGACGGCGGTGCGCAGGCCGAGCCGGTGCGCGGCGATCAGGACGGCGAGGGCGCGCGGGCCGGGGCGGACCGCGACACCGAGGGTGTCGCCGTCGCGCAGGCCGCGGGCGCGCAGGGCGACGGTGTGGTTGTCCGCGAGGTCGGCGAGTTCGCCGCGGCGGATCCGCACCCGGGTGGTGCCGAGCCGGGTGTGCCGCAGCACGGCCGGGCGGTCGGGGTGGACGGAGCGCAGGGCGTGGGCGAGCCGGTCGAGCACGGCGGGTCCTCGGGTTTCGGCGGGGCGGGACGGGTCGGGGCGGCGGGGTCAGCGGACGTCGACGGCGCGGGTGCCCGCGCCGCGGTCCAGGTACCAGCGGGCGGTGCCGACCACCCCGTACGCGCGGATCCGCCGGGTGGAGTTCTGCACCACCATGTCGCGGCGGTGGACGATCGCCCGGGTGTGCCGGCGGACCCGGTTGACGAACAGCCGGTCGGTCGGCGAGGGGCGGCGCGGCATGCCGCCGACCGCCCGGTACAGCTCGGCGGTGATCGCCATGTTGTTGCCCGCGTGCATCCGGTACGGGGTGAGGTAGCCGTGCCGGCGCCGGTGCGCGGGCCGGATCCGGCCGAAGAGGGCGCCGGCCGCGACCAGGACCAGGAAGACGGTGCGCCCGGCGGGCCCGTGCTCGTCCCGGCGGGCGGTGACCCGGCCGCAGACCAGGCCGCCGCCGGCGAGCAGCGCGGCCCTGGCGGCGGCCGTCCAGCCGGGTTCGGGCAGGCAGTCGGCGTCGGTGCGGGCGAGCAGGGTGGCGCCCCGGGCGATGGCGTGCCGGAACGCGGTGTCGACGGCGGAGCCGACGCCCTTCTCCGGTTCGACCAGCACCTCGACCGGGAACGGCGCCCGGTCGGCGAAGGCGCGGACGGCGTCCACGGTGCCGTCGGTGGAGCCGTTGTCGGCGACCAGCAGGGTGAACCCCCGGTCCCGCTGGGCGGCGAGGGCGTCCAGGGTGGCGGCGATCCGGGCCGCCTCCTGGTAGGCCGGGACGATCACCCACAGCGCGGTCACGACACCTCCCAGACCATCGTCATCAGACTGGCGCCGCCGCCGAGGCCCACCATCAGCACCCTGTCGCCCGGAACCAGCGTCGAGCGTATTCGGTCGAGTTGGACGCCGATCGTGGCACTGGCGACATTGCCGAGCTCGGGCACGGTGACCACCAGCTTCTCCTCCGGGACGCCGGTGGCCTCGACGAACCGCTCCAGGTAGGGGACGGTCACCTGGTGCACCAGCACCCGGGCGTAGTCGTCCCAGCCGAGGCCGGTGCGGGCGGCCGTCCGGGTCAGGACGTCCGCGCCGATCTTCTCGAAGACCGTGCGCAACTCCGGTCCGCCGCCCCGGAAGTAGCTGTACTCGTCGCCGCGCGGGTGCCGTGAGCCGCCGCCCGGGATGCCGCCGACCCGCCAGTGCTCGGAGGCGGTCTCGGTCTCCACGCCGAGGATGCCGCCGCGCTCCACCGCCTCGACGACCACGGCGGCGCCCGCGTCGCCGAAGGTGTAGCCGGCGAAGCCGTCGCGGAACTCCGCCGCGCCGCTCGGGTCGCGGCGCATCGCCCGGCTGGGCGTCTCGCCGGTGACCACCAGGGCCCGCCGGGCCCGGCCGGCCAGGATCATCGCGCGGGCCAGGTCGATCCCGTTGAGGAAGCTGTTGCAGGCGTTGCTGACGTCGAACGCGTGGGCGCGGGAGCCGAGTTCGGCCTGGACGAGGTGGGCGGTCGCGGGCTCGGCGACGTCCCGGGTGGCGGAGGCGAAGATCAGCAGGTCGAGGTCGAGCGGGTGCAGTCCGCGGGAGTCCAGGGCGCGCCGGGCGGCGCCGACGGCCAGGGTGGAGGCGTACTCGCCGTCGGCGGCGAAGTGCCGGGTGACGATGCCGGTGGCTTTCTCGAAGGTCCGCTCCGGCAGCCGCAGCCGGCCGCCGGCGGTGATCTCGTCCTGGAGCTGCTGGGAGGTCAGTCGGCGGGTGGGGAGCTGGGCTCCGACGGCGGTGATGCCGATCCGCGCGGTGGCTGCTGGATGCATGGTCCCATCGTCCAGTGCGCCCGGTGGCGGCCGCCTGAGTACCCGTACTC
>NZ_JBHVIV010000018.1:0-69834 GCF_042799475.1 Kitasatospora sp. NPDC057692
CCCCGGGAGGTCGAACACCTCCCGGGGACTTCTCCCGTGCGCACCACCCTGGCCTCAGGCCGCCGCCGCGAGGGCGTCGAGCGGGTGCTCGCGCAGCGTCCGGCGGGTGGCGCCCAGGTTGGCCGCGAAGGTCAGCACGATGACGACGGCCACCACGATGAGGTAGATGCCCGGGCCGATGTCCGGGACGGCCTTGTCCGCCGTGGCGATGCTGAACGGGATGATCGAGGCCAGCGCCGCGATCGTGCCCGCGATCAGCCCGGTGACCACGATGATCGCGCTCTCGAAGCCCACCGTGCGCACGACCTGCCCGGGGGTGGAGCCGACCAGCCGCTGCTGGCCGAACTCGCGCCGCCGGTAGACCGTCGCGGTGACCGCGAGGTTGATCAGCACGATCGCCGCGAAGACCGCGATCGTGGAGACGATCACGAAGTTGAGGGTCTCCACGTTCTTGTCGTCCTGGGAGCGCACCAGCCGGCCGGCGTCGACCGCGTCGTTCTGCAGGACCTGCATGTAGAGCGAGCCGGCCGCCATCCCGACGAACAGGATGATCGGCATCAGCACGCCCGCCATCCGGTTGGCACGCTCCCGGATGTTGGCCTGGGCCAGGTAGCCCGGAGTGCCGCCGAAGCCGCGGGCCAGGCTCCCGACCAGCGTGCTGGCCACCCGCAGCAGCCACGGGGAGAGCAGGGCCAGACCGATCGAGATGTGGATGCACGCCTCGCCGGCGATGGACATGGTGATGTAGCCGCGGTCCTTGAGCACGGTCGAGACCAGCACACCGGCGTCGATGCCGAGCAGCAGGAAGACGATGCCGAAGGCGATCCGCTTCTTGGTCATCTTCGCGGAGCCCGACACGCTGCTGACCAGCGCCTCACGGGTGCTGATCGTGGCGGCCCGGCGGCCGGTGACGTACGCGGCGATCGCGGCCGCCAGGAAGGTGATGCCGAGCCCGTTGCCCAGCGCCATCACGCCGAAGTGGTAGTCGATGCCGCGGGTCACCTGCTTGGTGGACACCAGCATGTTGACCACGGCCTTGCCGGCGAAGTAGCCGACCGGGAGCGCGGCCACGGCGGCCAGCAGGGTGACGACCGCGGTCTCGACCATGATCATCCGGGTGATCTGGGACGGGACCGCGCCCGCGGACTTGAGCAGGGCGATCTCGTTGCTCCGCTGGCGCACCGTGAGGTTGAGGGTGGCCGCGATCCCGAAGGCCACGATCAGCACACCCCAACCGTTGACCACGTAGCACATCGTGGTGAGGGTCTTCTTGTCCTGCGCCGAGACACCGTCGGCGACGCCGGTGTCGAACAGCGAGGAGAAGGCCATCAGGATGGCCGCGCCGAGGAACACGTTGAGGAAGGTCGCGGCGAAGCTGCCCTTGCGCAGTCGCAGCGAGCTCAGGGCGATGCGGAACATGGATCAGGACTCCGATCGGGCGTGACGGCGGGCGACTTCCTCACCCAGGCGGGCCATCTCCTCGGCGACGGCCGCCGGGGTCGGCCGGGCCATCTCGTCGACGATCCGGCCGTCGACCAGGAACAGCACCAGGTCGGCGTGCGAGGCGGCGATCGGGTCGTGGGTGACCATGATCACCGTCTGGCCGAACTCGCGGACCGCCTGGTCGAAGAGGTCGAGCACCTCGCCGGCCCGGTGGGTGTCGAGCGCGCCGGTCGGCTCGTCCGCGAAGATGATCTGCGGGTTGGTGACCAGGGCCCGGGCGATCGCCACGCGCTGCTGCTCACCACCGGACAGCTGGGCGGGGTGGTGGTCCAGCCGGTGGGTCAGGTCCACCCGGTCCACCACGGCGGCCATCCGCTGCCGGTCCACCCGCTTGCCCTCCAGCCGGAGCGGCAGCGTGATGTTCTGACGGACCGTCAGCGAGGGCAGCAGGTTGAACTGCTGGAAGACGAAGCCGATCCGGCCGCGGCGGAACCTGGTCAGGTCCGTCTCGTTGCCGAAGGCCATCGGCTGACCGGCGATGCTCACCTCGCCGCTGCTCGGCCGGTCCAGCCCCGAGGCGCAGTGCAGCAGGGTGCTCTTGCCGGACCCCGAGGGCCCCATGATCGCGGTGAACGTACCCGCGGCGATGGACAGGTTCACATTGTTGAGCGCGCTGACCGGGACGCCGGTCCTGTCGTAGACCTTGCTGACCGCAGTCAGTCGGAGTACGTCCCCCACGACCGGACGGCCCAGGGCGCCTACTCGGTTCATCATTCCTCATCTCGTCGGGCGCAATTCCTGACGCTTATGAGCATCGCGCGCGCACCGCCGGGAGTCAGGGGTGGAAACTCCCCGCCGATGGTAGGGCTAACACCCCACTCCTCTCCGGGACCCGCCCCAACTGCGCCGATACCGGCGGACGGTGGTCAACCACCCCTGGTGCGGGCTCACCCGATAGGGGTTGAAGGGCCCAGGTGAGGGTGCCAGATTCGAGGCATTATGACGACCAACGCACCGACCCAGAACAGGGCCCGCGACCTGGGTGCCTGGATCCGACGCTTCCAGCCCGCCGAGGACGCCGCCGTCCGGCTCGTGTGCCTGCCGCACGCCGGCGGGGCCGCGACCTACTACTTCCCCGTCGCCAGGGCGCTGGCTCCCGGGATCGACGTCCTGTCCGTGCAGTACCCCGGCCGCCAGGACCGCCGCAGCGAGCCGGTGATCGAGGACGTGCGCGCCCTCGCCGATCTGATCACCGCCGAACTGCGCCCGTGGTGCGACCGGCCGCTGGCCCTGTTCGGCCACAGCATGGGCGCCCTGGTCGGCTACGAGGTGGCCCGGCGGCTGCAGGCCGAGGGCATCGCGCCGCTCGGGCTGTTCGCCTCCGGCCGGCGCGCCCCGTCCACCGTACGGGACGAGGCCGTGCACCGGCGCGACGACCAGGGCATCATCAGCGCCCTCCGGGAGCTGAGCGGCACCGGCGACGAGGTGCTCGACGACGAGGACCTGCTCGGCATGGTCCTGACGGCGGTGCGCGGGGACTACAAGGCGGTGGAGACCTACCGCGCCGACGGCGGCCCGGTGCTCGACTGCCCCATCCAGGTGCTCACCGGCGACAGCGACGAGATGACCAGCCCCGAGGAGAACCTCGCCTGGGAGCGGCACACCACGGCCGAGTGCCGGGTCGAGGAGTTCCCCGGCGGACACTTCTACCTCTCCGAGCAGGCGCCGGCCGTGCTGGCGTCGGTCCGGGACCGGATGAGCGCCTGGGCGGCCGCACCGCGGCACCCCTGAGACCGCGCCGGGGGGAGCCAGGGGTCGGCGGCCCCGGTCCGTAGGGGCGCCGGATCATCGCAGGCGGGACCGTGCGCCGGTGCCCGGCGACGCCTTCGCCGGGCACCGCGCGACCGGGTTCTCAGGGGCCCGGCCCGGGGTCGGCTAGGGGTAGGGGGACGCCTTTCGGCGCTCCTAGTGTGAGGCACGTGCACCAGGTTCGCCGATACTTGATTGAAGGGTGAGGGCGACATGGAAAAGCCCGAAGACAAGCTGCTCCACGCCCTCCGGGTCTCGCTCAAGGAGACCGAGCGTCTGCGCGAGCAGAACCGCAAGCTGGCCGACGGCCCGCGGGAACCGATCGCGATCATCGGCATGGCCTGCCGCTTCCCCGGCGACGTGGCCACGCCCGAGCAGCTGTGGCGGCTGGTGGCCGACGGGGCCGACGCGGTCGGCCCGTTCCCGACCGACCGCGGCTGGGACCTGGACCGGTTCTTCGACCCGACGGGCGAGCGGCCCGGCACGAGCTATGTCACCGAGGGCGGCTTCCTGCACGACTCCCCCGACTTCGACGCCGGGTTCTTCGGCATCTCGCCGCGCGACGCGCTGCTGATCGACCCTCAGCAGCGGCTGCTGCTGGAAACCACCTGGGAGGCGTTCGAACGGGCCGGCATCCCGCCGCAGTCGGTCAAGGGCAGCCAGGTCGGCGTGTTCAACGGCGTGATGTACCACGACTATCCGGGCAGCTACGGCTCCTCCGGGGTGGTCTCGGGCCGGGTGTCCTACCACTTCGGCCTGGAGGGCCCGGCGGTGACCGTCGACACGGCCTGCTCGTCCTCCCTGGTCACCCTGCACATGGCCGCGCAGTCGCTGCGGCAGGGCGAGTGCTCGCTCGCCCTGGCCGGCGGCGTCAGCATCATGTCCACGCCCCGGATGTTCGCGGAGTTCAGCACCGGGCGCGGCATGGCCTCCGACGGCCGCTGCCACTCCTTCGCGCAGTCGGCGGACGGCATGGGGTGGTCCGAGGGCGCGGGCGTGCTGCTGCTGGAGCGGCTCTCCGACGCCCGGCGCAACGGCCACCCGGTGTGGGCGGTGGTGCGCGGCACCGCGGTGAACCAGGACGGCGCCTCCAACGGCATGACCGCCCCGAACGGCCCCGCCCAGCAGCGGGTGATCCGGGCGGCCCTGGCCAACGCCCGGCTCTCGGCGGACCAGGTGGACGCGCTGGAGGCGCACGGCACCGCCACCACCCTCGGCGACCCGATCGAGGCGCAGGCGCTGCTGGCGACCTACGGGCAGGACCGCCCGGAGGACCGCCCGCTGTGGCTCGGCTCGGTGAAGTCCAACCTCAGCCACACCCAGGCCGCGGCCGGGGTGGCCGGCGTCATCAAGATGGTGATGGCGCTGCGGCACGGCGTGCTGCCGCAGACCCTGCACGTGGACGAGCCGACCCGGCACGTGGACTGGACCGCCGGGAACGTCCGGCTGCTGACGGAGCGCCTGCCGTGGCCGGAGACCGGCCGGCCGCGGCGGGCCGCGGTCTCGGCGTTCGGGCTCAGCGGCACCAACGCGCACGTGATCCTGGAGCAGTGCGAGGACGCCGCGACCGGCGGCGACGAGGCACCGGCTCCTTCGGGTGTCGCGGCGTGGCCGGTGTCGGGGCGTGGCGCGGAGGCGTTGCGGGCGCAGGCGGGGCTGCTGCTGGAGCGGGTCGAGGCGGCCTCGGATGCCGAACTGGCCCTGGTCGGGCGGTCGTTGGCGATGGCGCGTACGCACTTCGAGCAGCGTGCGGTCGTGATCGGTACGGGCCGGGAGGAGCTGCTGGCGGGCCTGAGCGCGCTGGCACGGGGCACCGACGCCCCCGGCGTCGTCCACGGGACGCATACGGCCGGCCGGACGGCGTTCCTGTTCACCGGCCAGGGCTCGCAGCGCACGGGCATGGGCGAGGAGCTGTACCGCGCCTTCCCGGTGTTCGCCACCGCCCTGGACGAGGTCTGCGCCCTGCTGGACAAGGGACTTGAGCGCCCGCTCAAGGACGTCATGTGGTCCGGGACCGGCGAGAACCTGCTCGATCGGACCGGCTACGCGCAGTGCGCCCTGTTCGCCGTCGAGATCGCCCTGCTGCGCCTGTTCGCCTCCTGGGGCGTCACCCCCGACTCCGTGGCCGGGCACTCGATCGGCGAACTCGCCGCCGCCCACGCGGCCGGCGTCTGGTCCCTGGAGGACGCCTGCACCCTCGTCGCGGCCCGGGCCCGGCTGATGCAGGCCCTGCCCACCGGCGGCGCGATGACCGCCATCGTCGCCACCGAGGACGAGGTCCGCGCCGCCCTCCTGCCCGGCGTCGACATCGCCGCCGTCAACGGCCCCCGCGCCGTGGTGATCTCAGGCGAGTCGGAGGCCGTGGCCAAGGTCGCCGCAGGCTTCGAGCGCACCAAGGCCCTGACCGTCTCGCACGCCTTCCACTCCGCCCTCATGGAGCCGATGCTCCAGGAGTTCCGCGCCGTCGCCGCCACCCTCACCTACCACGAGCCCAACCTCCCCCTCGTCTCCACCCTCACCGGAAAGACCGCCGCCGAAGGCGAGTTGAGCGACCCCGAGTACTGGGTCCGCCAGGTCCGCGAAAGCGTCCGCTTCGCCGACGCCCTCACCACCCTCACCACCACCGGCGGCGCCACCCGCCTCGTCGAACTCGGCCCCGACGCCGTCCTCACCGCCATGGCCGGACAGTGCCTGGAGGAGCCCGAGGCCGTCCGGACCGTGGCGTCGCTGCGCCGGGGCCGGCCGGAGGAGCAGTCGGTCGTCTCGGTGCTGGCCGCGCTGCACGCCGACGGCACGCCCGTGGACTGGACCGGCTTCTACCCGGGCACCGGCAGCACCGACCTGCCCACCTACGCCTTCCAGCGCCAGCGCTTCTGGCTGGAGTCCAACTCCTCGGACGGCGACCCGTCCTCGCTCGGTCTGGAGGCCGTCGGCCACCCCCTGCTCGGCGCGGCCACCGTGCTCGCCGACTCCGAGGGGCTCGTGCTCTCCGGCCGTCTCTCCACCGCCACCCACCCGTGGCTGGCCGACCACCGGGTCGGCGGCCGGACGCTGCTGCCCGGCACGGCCTTCGTCGAGCTGGCGCTGCGGGCCGGCGACCGGGTCGGCTGCACCGCGGTGCGGGAACTGACCCTCCAGGCGCCGCTGGTGCTGCCCGAACAGGGCGGCGTCCGGATCCAGGTGAGCATCGGCAACCCGGACGCCGACGGCGCCCGGCCGGTGGCCGTCTTCTCGCAGCCCGACGGGCCGGACGTCGAGGAGCCCTGGACGCAGCACGCGGAGGGGCTGCTGGCCTCGACGGACGGCGGGTCGGCGTTCGACCTCACCGCCTGGCCGCCGCAGCAGGCGCAGGCCGTCGACCTGGACGGGATGTACGAGGACCTGGCCGCCGCGGGCGGTCTGGCCTACGGCCCGGTGTTCCAGGGGCTGCGCGCCGCCTGGCGCCGCGGCGACGAGGTGTTCGCCGAGGCGGCCCTGCCGGAGCAGGTCCGGCACCACGCGCCCGACTTCGGTCTGCACCCGGCGGTGTTCGACTCGGTGCTGCACGCGATCGGCCTGCTCGGGGCGGACGGCCCGGACGCGGCCGAGGGCGGCGCGGCCCTGCCGTACACCTGGTCCGACGTGGAGCTGTTCGCCGCGGGCGCGCCCACGGTCCGGGTGCGGATCACCCGCGCCGCCGGTGCGTCCGCCGACGGCGCCGAGACCGTCGCCCTGCAGATCGCGGACGCGGCCGGGCTGCCCGTCGCCTCGGTCGGATCGCTGACGCTGCGGACCCTCTCCGCGGCGGACGCCGACGGCCCGTCCCGGCGCGGCGGCGACCTGCTGTACCGGGCCGACTGGACCCGGCGCGGCATCCCGGCGCGGCCGGAGAGCGCCGCGGCGGAGGTGGCGCCGCTGGACGGGGCCGGGACGGCGGACCGGGTGCCCCCGATCCTCGTGCTGCCGGTCGACGGCGGCCCGGACGCGGACGCGGCCCGGACGGCGGTGCACCGGGTGCTGGCCTCCGTGCAGTCCTGGCTCGCGCAGGACCGGTTCGACTCCTCCCAGCTGGTGCTGGTGACCCGCGGCGCGGTGGCGCTGCCCGGCGAGGACCCGGCCGACCTGGCCGGCGCCGCGGTGCACGGCATGATCCGCTCCGCCCAGGCGGAGTACCCGGGCCGGCTGTTCCTGGTGGACGCCGAGGACGGGCGGGACGTGTCCGGGCTGCTGCCGGGGATCGTGGCGGCGGGCCTGGCCGAGAGCGCCGTGCGCGGCACGGACCTGTGGGTCCCGCGGCTGGTGCGGGCGGTGCCCGCCGCCGAGGGCGAGCGGCAGACCTGGGCCGTCGCGGCGGCGCACCACGGAAGCGTGCTGATCTCCGGCGGCACCGGCGCGCTCGGCAGCCTGCTGGCCCGGCACCTGGTCGAGCGGCACGGCATCCGCCGGCTGCTGCTGGTCAGCCGCAGCGGCGCCGACGCCCAGGGCGCGGCCCAGCTCGTCGCCGAGCTGGCCGAGCTGGGCGCGGAGGCGGAGGTCGCCGCCTGCGACCTCGCCGACCGCGAGGCCGTGCGGGCCCTGCTCGCCGAGCGGGACATCGCGGCCGTGGTGCACACGGCCGGCGTGCTGCGCGACGGGACCTTCGCCTCGCAGACCCCGGAGCGCTTCGACGCCGTGCTGGCCGCCAAGGCCGACGCGGCCTGGCACCTGCACGAGCTGACCGCGTCCCACGAACCGGCCGCGTTCGTGCTGTTCTCCTCGGCGGCCGGTGTGCTCGGCGCCCCCGGGCAGGCCAACTACGCGGCCGCCAACAGCTTCCTCGACGCCCTGGCCGCGCACCGCCGCGCCCAGGGGCTGCCCGGCCAGTCGCTCGCCTGGGGCCAGTGGGCCCTGGCCGAGAGCATGGGCGGCACCGGCAAGGGCGCCGCCGACGCGCTCTCCGCCGAGGAGGGGCTGGACCTGTTCGACACCGCCGCGGGCCTGGACGAGGCCGTGCTGGTCCCGATCCGGCTGGACCTCGCCGCCCTGCGCGCGGACCCCGACGCCTTCCCCGACCTGCTGCGCGGCCTGGTGCCCGCCGTCCGGCGACCGGCCGCGGACCGGCAGGCCGGCGCCGAGCCGCTGCGCGCCCGCCTCGCCGGGCTGCCCCGCGCCGAGCAGCTCACCGCCCTCACCGAGCTGGTGCGGGTGCACGTCGCGGCGGTGCTCGGCTACGCCGGTCCCGAACTGGTCGACGCCGACCGGGTGTTCAAGGACCTCGGCTTCGACTCGCTGACCTCGGTCGAGGTGCGCAACCGGCTGGCCGCCGCCTCCGGCGTCCGGCTCCGGGTGACCGTGGTCTTCGACCACCCGACCGCCCGCGAGCTGGCCGGGCACCTGCACGGCGAGATCTTCGGCGCGCTCACCGACGAGCCGGAGCAGCCGCTGCCGGGCGGCGCGGAGAGCGATCCGATCGCGATCGTCGGCATGGCCTGCCGCTACCCGGGCGGGGTCGAGTCGCCCGAGGACCTGTGGCGCCTGGTGACCGCCGGCGAGGACGCGGTCTCCGCCTTCCCGGCCGACCGCGCCTGGGACATGGACTACTGGAACGAGCTGGTGGCCGCGACCGGCAAGCAGCCGGAGGGCGGCTTCCTGCGCGACGCCACCGACTTCGACGCGCCCTTCTTCGGGATCAGCCCGAACGAGGCGCTGATGATGGACCCCCAGCAGCGCAAGTTCCTGGAGGTGTGCTGGGAGGCGCTGGAGAGCGCGGGACTGGACCCGGTCGCCCTCAAGGGCAGCCCGACCGGCGTCTTCGCCGGGGCGATGCAGAGCGACTACGACGCCGGCCCCGCCGGGCTGCTGCCCGACAACCTCTTCCACCGGGGCACCGGGACGCTCGGCAGCGTGGTCTCCGGCCGGGTCTCGTACCTGCTCGGCCTGGAGGGGCCCGCGGTCTCGATCGACACCGCCTGCTCCTCCTCCCTGGTGGCCCTGCACATGGCCGCCCAGGCGCTGCGCAACGGCGACTGCTCGCTCGCGCTGGCCGGCGGCGTCACCCTGCTGGCCTCCCCCGAGGCCTTCGCGCTGTCCGACATCCAGGGCGGCTCCTCGCCCGACGGCCGGTGCAAGGCCTACTCGGACGAGGCCGACGGCGTCGGCTGGTCCGAGGGCGTGGGCGTGCTGGTCCTCGAACGCCTCTCCGAGGCCCGGCGCCGCGGCCACGAGGTGCTCGCCGTGGTCCGCTCCACCGCCGTCAACCAGGACGGCACCTCCAACGGCCTGACCGCACCGAACGGCGTGGCCCAGGAGCGGATGATCCGCCGGGCGCTGGCCGTGGCCGGCCTGCGGCCCGCCGACGTGGACGCGGTCGAGGGCCACGGCACCGGCACCACCCTCGGCGACCCCATCGAGCTCGGCGCCCTGCTGGCCACCTACGGCCAGGACCGGCCGGCCGACCGGCCGCTGTGGCTCGGCTCGGTCAAGTCCAACATCGGGCACAGCCAGGCCGCCGCCGGCGTGGCCGGGGTGATCAAGATGGTGCTGGCGCTGCGCCACGGGCTGCTCCCCCGCTCGCGGTACGCCCAGGTGCCCACCAACAGCGTGGACTGGTCCGCGGGGCAGGTCCGACTGCTGGCCGAGAACGTCCCGTGGGAGCGGAACGGCCACCCGCGCCGGGCCGGCGTCTCGGCCTTCGGGTACAGCGGGACCAACGCGCACGTCATCGTCGAGCAGGCCCCGGCGGACGAGCCGGGCGGGCCGGGCGCGGAGGCGCCGGCGGCCCCGGCCGGTGCCCCGCCGGTGCTGCTGCTCTCGGCGCGCACCGACGAGGCCCTGCCGGCCCAGGCCGGGCGGCTGCACGCCCATCTGCTCGCCCACCCGGGGCTGGACCTGGCCGACGTCGGCCACCGCCTGGCCACCTCCCGCTCCGCCATGCCGTACCGGGCCGCCGTGGTCGGCGCGGACCGGGAGGAGGCGCTGGCCGGCCTGGCCGCGCTGGCCGAGGGCCGCGAGGTGCCCGGCGTGGTCCGGGGCGCGGCGCGCACGGGCCGCCGGACGGCCTTCCTCTTCCCCGGCCAGGGCATCCAGCGCGCCGGCATGGGCCGCGGGCTGTACACCGCGCTGCCCGCGTTCGCGCGGGCCTTCGACGAGGTCGCCGAGGCCTTCGGCCCCTACCTGGAGCGCGACCTGCGCGAGGTGGTGTTCGCCGAGCCCGGCTCGGCCGACGCCGCCCTGATCGACCGGACCGGCTACACCCTGGCCGCGGTCTTCGCGCTGGAGACGGCGCTCTTCCGGCTGCTCGAATCCTGGGGCCAGAAGCCCGACTTCGTCCTCGGGCACTCGGTGGGCGAGCTGGCGGCGGCGCACGCCGCCGGGGTGCTGGGGCTGGCGGACGCCGTCCGGCTGACCGCGCACCGCGGCCGGCTGATGGAGGGCCTGACCGGCGGCGCCGCGGTCGCGATCGAGGCCGCGCCCGAGGAGGTCGAGGCGCTGCTCGGCGACCGGGTCGGCATCGCCGTGGTCAACGGGCCGCGGTCGGTCGTGGTCTCCGGGGACGAGGCGCCGGTGCTGGAGCTGGCCGCGCACTGGAGCGGACTCGGCCGCCGCACCCGCCGGCTGACGATCAACCAGGCGGTGCACTCGCCGCAGATGGACCCGATCCTGGACGAGCTGCGCGAGATCGCGGCCGGCCTGTCCTACGGCGCCGCGCGCGTCCCGGTGGCCTCCACCGTCACCGGCCGGATCGCCGACGCGGGCGACCTCGGCACCCCGGAGTACTGGGTGGCGAACTGCCGGCGGACGGTCCGCTTCCTCGACGCCGTCCGCAGCCTGGAGGAGGCCGGGGTCACCCGGTTCGTCGAGCTCGGCTCCGACGGCACGCTCAGCGCCCTCGCCCAGGCCTGCCTGGCCGAGGGCGACAGCGGCGCGGTGATGGTCCCGCTGCTCGCCAAGGACCGGCCCGAGGAGCTCTCCGTGCACCGGGCCGCGGCCCGGCTGTACACCGAGGGGCTCGGGCTGGACGGCGCGCTGCTGTTCACCGGTCGCACCGCGCGGCGGGTGCCGCTGCCCACCTACGCGTTCCAGCGCCGCCGCTACTGGCCCGACGTGGACCCGAAGGCCCTGCGGGGCGGCGGCGACCTGGCCGCCACCGGCCTGGAGCCGGTCGCCCACCCGGTGGTCGGCGCCGCCGTCGGCTTCGCGGACTCCGACGGGGTCGCCCTGATGGGCCGGCTCTCGCTCGGCACCCACCCGTGGCTGGCCGACCACCGGGTCGGCGGGGCCGTGATGCTCCCCGGTGCGGCCCTCGTGGAGCTCGCGGTCCGGGCCGGGGACGAGGTCGGCTGCCGCCGGCTGGAGGACCTGACCCTGGAGCAGCCGCTGATCCTGGCGGAACGCGGCCGGGCCCAGGTCCAGCTCCAGGTCGTGGTCGGCGCCCCGGACGGCGCGGGCCGCCGACCGGTGGCCGTGCACTCCCGGGCCACCGCCCAGGACCCGTGGACCCGGCACGCCGCCGGCACCCTCGCCGCCGACGCCGGGGCCCGCCCGGCCCCGCTGGCCGAGTGGCCGCCGGCCGGCGCCGAGGCCCTGGACCTCGACGAGCTCTACCCCGGCCTGGCCGAGGCCGGTCTCGGCTACGGCCCGCTGTTCCGGGGGCTGCGCGCGGCCTGGTCGCTGGGCCAGGACGTGTACGCCGAGGTCTCCCTGGACGACTCCCCCGGCGCGCAGGTGCTCGGCTTCGGCCTGCACCCGGCCGTCCTGGACGCCGCCCTGCACGCGATCGCGCTGTCCGAGGGCGAGGTGACCCGCGGGCTGCCGTTCGCCTGGTCCGGCGTCGAGCTGTACGCGACCGGCGCGACCAAGGTGCGGGTGCGGGTGAGCCCGCTCGGCGGCGGCGCGGTGTCGATCACGCTGGCCGACCAGGCGGGTGCGCCGGTGGCCGCGGTCGAGTCGCTGCTGCTGCGCGGCGGGACCGACCTGGGCCGTCCGGCCGCGGCCGGACGCCACGAGTCGCTGTTCGGCGTCGACTGGCTGCCCGCCGCCCTCGCGGCCGACGGCGAGGCGCGGCCGGTGCGGACCGTCGACCAGCCGGTCCCCGGGACGGACGCGGACGCGGTCCACCGGGCGACCCGGGCGGTCCTCGACCTCCTGCACCGGGAGCTCGCCGACCAGGACGACACCGGCGCCGGCGCCGACAGCGGCCTCGCTCCCGAGCAGGGCCCGCTCGTCCTCGTGACCCGCGGCGCCGTGGCACTGCCCGGTGAGGACGTCACCGACCTGGCCGGCGCCGCCGTCTGGGGCCTGGTCCGCTCGGCCCAGTCCGAGCACCCCGGCCGCTTCGTCCTGGCCGACCTGGACGACGACCCCGCCTCGCACGCGCTGCTGGCGGCCCTGGTCGCCTCCGGCGAACCGCAGGCCGTCATCCGCGCGGGAGCGGCGTCCGTCCCCCGGCTGGTCCGGCCGCGCGCCCTGGCGGCGGACGGCGGGACCGCCGGGGCCGGCAGCGCCTTCGGCGGCGAGGGCACCACCCTGCTCACCGGCGCGACCGGAAGCATCGGCGCCCTGGTGGCCCGCCACCTCGTCACCACCCACGGTGTGCGCCGCCTGCTGCTGGTCAGCCGCGGCGGCGCCCTTCCGCGGGAGGCCGCCGACCTGGCCGCGCTCGGCGCCCACGTCGAGGCCGCGGCCTGCGACCTCGCCGACGCCGACGCCGTGACCGCGCTGCTCGCGGGCATCCCGGCCGAGCACCCGCTGACCGCCGTCGTGCACCTCGCCGGTGCGCTCGACGACGGCGCCGTCACGGCCCTGACCGGGGACCGGCTGGCCGCCGTGCTGCGCCCGAAGGTGGACGCCGCGCTCAACCTGCACCGGGCGACCCGGGACGCCGACCTGACCGCGTTCGTGCTCTTCTCCTCGGCCTCCGGGCTGTTCGGCAACCCGGGCCAGGCCAACTACGCCGCCGCCAACTCCTTCCTGGACGCCCTGGCCGCGCACCGCCGCGCCCACGGGCTGCCCGGCCAGTCGCTGGCCTGGGGCCTGTGGGCGGCGACGCTCTCGGGCGCGCAGCAGGCCCGGATGGCGCGGGCCGGCATGGGCGCGCTCTCCGCCGAGGAGGGCATGGACCTGCTCGACGTCGCCGCCGTGCGGCCGGAGCCCTTCCTGGTGCCGGCCAAGCTGCTGCTCTCGGCGGGGACGTCCCCGAACACGGAGACGCCGTACCTGCTGCGGGCGCTGGCCGCGCCGTCCCGGCGCTCGGCGGCCGCCGCCGCGGCCCCGGCGGACCCGGCCGATCTGCGCCGCCGCCTCGCGGCCATGCCCGCCGCGCGGCGGGCCGAGGCGGTCCGCGAACTGGTCCTGGAGAACGTCGCGCAGCTGCTCGGGTACTCCGGCGCCGGGTCCGTCGACCCCGACCGGCCGTTCCTGGAGCTGGGCTTCGACTCGCTCACCGCCGTGGACCTGCGCAACCGGCTCGCCACCAGCACCGGACTGCGCCTGCCCGCGACCGTCGTCTTCGACCTCCAGGACTCCGAGGCGCTGGCCGCGCACCTGCTGTCCGAACTCGCCGGTACCGACGCGCCCGGCGGCACCGGGCCGGACGGGGCGGCGGGCGGGACCGCGCAGGCCCCCACCGGCTCCGCCGACCCCGCCTCCGACGGACTGCGCCGGCTGTTCGTCGAGGCCGTCCAGGCCGGCAAGACCCGCGAGGGCCTGGCCGTGCTCGGTTCGGCGGCCAACCTGCGCGCCTCCTTCGGCTCGCTGGCCGACCTCGGCGCGGCACCCGCCGCCGTCCGGCTCAGCGAGGGCGCGGGCCTGCCCCGACTGCTCTGCCTCTCCACTCCGGTGGCCATGGGCGGCGCCTACCAGTACGCCCGGATCGCGGCCCGGCTGCGCGAGGCGGCCCAGGTCTCCGTGCTGCCGATGCCGGGCTTCCTGCCGGACGAGGCGCTCCCTGCGACGGCGGACGCCGTGGTCGAGGTCCTCGCCGCAGGCGTCCTGGAGGCCGCCGACGACACCCCCTACGCGCTGCTCGGCTACTCCTCCGCCGGCGTCTTCGCCTACGCGGTCGCGGCCCGGCTGGAGGCTCTCGGCCGGGGACCGGCGACCGTGCTCCTGCTGGACACCTACCCGGTGGGCGGCGCGGCCTCCGGCGACGGCACCGGCTCCGCCGAGGCGGCCAGGTCCCGGGCCGAGACCGTGGTCGACATGGCCGCCGGGATGCTCCGGCAGGAATCGGACCAGGAGTCCCTCGACCGCACCAAGCTGACCGCGATGGCGCGCTACATGGAACTGCTGCCCACCGTCCCGGTCGCCGGACTGGCCGCCTCCACCGTGCTGCTGCGCCCCGAGCGCCGCTTCACGATCGGGTCCGACGACCCGGCCGCCGCCACCGGGCCCGACACGGATGACGCCTGGCGCACCGACTGGAGCCTGGCCGACCAGGTGCGGACGGTGCCGGGCGACCACTTCAGCATCGTCGCGGACGACGCGCCGTCCACCGCCGAGGCGGTGTGCGCATGGCTCGCCGCAGAACTGGGGCAGGGGCGGTCCGAATAGGGGTGGGTCGGGCCAGCTACGCGTCGTTAGCGTTCGAAACGGAGACGGACAAGTGACGGACAACGCCGAGGGATTGGTGACCGGTACGCCCATGGCCAGCGAGGAGAAGCTGCTCAGTTACCTCAAGCGGGCCACCACCGACCTGAGGGAGGCGCGCCGGCAGCTGCGGGACAACGAACAGCGCGCCACCGAACCGATCGCCGTCGTCGGCATGGCCTGCCGGTACCCGGGCGGGGTCACCTCGCCGGAGGGGCTGTGGCGGCTGGTCGCCGAGGGCGTGGACGCGGTCGGCACCTTCCCCGGTGACCGCGGCTGGGACCCGGAGCGCTGCTACGACCCGACGGGGGAACGGCCCGGGACGAGCTACGTCAACCAGGGTGGATTCCTCGACGGCGCGGGCGAGTTCGACGCCGATTTCTTCGGTATCTCGCCACGCGAGGCGCTGACCACGGACCCCCAGCAGCGGCTGCTGCTGGAGGTGTCGTGGGAGGCGCTGGAGCGGGCCGGGATCCGTCCGGCCACCCTGCGCGGCTCCGCGACCGGGGTCTACGCCGGGGTGATGTACCACGACTACCCGGGCAGCACCTGCATCGGCAGCCTGATCTCCGGGCGGGTCTCCTACACCCTGGGCCTGGAGGGCCCGGCGGTGTCGGTGGACACGGCCTGTTCGTCCTCGCTGGTCGGCCTGCACCTCGCGGCGCAGGCGCTGCGCCGGGGCGAGTGCACGCTCGCCCTGGCCGGCGGCGTCGCCGTCATGGGGACGCCGGGAACGTTCATCGACTTCAGCGAGCAGCGCGGCCTGGCGCCCGACGGGCGCTGCAAGGCGTTCGCCGACGCGGCGGACGGCACGGCGTGGGCCGAGGGCGCCGGGATGCTCGTGCTGGAGCGGCTGTCGGACGCGGTGCGCAACGGGCACCGCGTCCTGGCCCTGGTGCGCGGCAGTGCGGTGAACCAGGACGGCGCGTCGAGCGGGTTCAGCGCGCCGAACGGTCCGGCGCAGCAGCGGGTGATCCGGGCTGCGCTGGCGGACGCGGGCCTGGAGACGGGCGACGTGGACGCGGTCGAGGCGCACGGGACCGGGACGACGCTGGGCGACCCGATCGAGGCGCAGGCGCTGCTGGCGACCTACGGGCGCGAGCGGGCCGAGGAGCGGCCGCTGTGGCTGGGGTCGGTGAAGTCCAACTTCGGGCACGCGCAGGCGGCGGCGGGTGTGGCCGGTGTCATCAAGATGGTGATGGCGCTGCGGCACGGGGTCCTTCCCCGGACGCTGCACGTGGACGCGCCGTCCTCGCACGTCGACTGGTCCAGGGGCGGCGTGCGGCTGCTGACCGACGAGGTGGTGTGGCCGGCCGGGGAACGCCCCCGCCGGGCCGGGGTGTCCGCGTTCGGGCTCAGCGGCACCAACGCGCACGTGATCGTCGAGGAGCCCGGCGAGTACGCCGCCTCCGGTGACGAGCCGCAGGAGCCGATCGGCGTGCCGGCGTGGCCGGTGTCGGCGCGCACGGCTGTGGCGTTGCGAGCGCAGGCAGCTCGGCTTCTTGAGCGCGTTGACAGCGCTTCGGATGCCGAACTGGCCCTGGTCGGGCGGTCGTTGGCGACGGCGCGTACGCACTTCGAGCAGCGTGCGGTCGTGATCGGTACGGGCCGGGAGGAGCTGCTGGCGGGCCTGAGCGCGCTGGCACGGGGCACCGACGCCCCCGGCGTCGTCCGCGGGACGCATACGGCCGGCCGGACGGCGTTCCTGTTCACCGGCCAGGGCTCGCAGCGCACGGGCATGGGCGAGGAGCTGTACCGCGCCTTCCCGGTGTTCGCCACCGCCCTGGACGAGGTCTGCGCCCTGCTGGACAAGGGACTTGAGCGCCCGCTCAAGGACGTCATGTGGTCCCCCTCGGAGGAGAACCTGCTCGATCGGACCGGCTACGCGCAGTGCGCCCTGTTCGCCGTCGAGATCGCCCTTCTGCGCCTGTTCGCGTCCTGGGGCGTCACCCCCGACTCCGTGGCCGGGCACTCCATCGGCGAACTCGCCGCCGCCCACGCGGCCGGCGTCTGGTCCCTGGAGGACGCCTGCACCCTCGTCGCGGCCCGGGCCCGACTGATGCAGGCCCTGCCCACCGGCGGCGCGATGACCGCCATCGTCGCCACCGAGGACGAGGTCCGCGCCGCCCTCCTGCCCGGCGTCGACATCGCCGCCGTCAACGGCCCCCGCGCCGTGGTGATCTCAGGCGAGTCGGAGGCCGTGGCCAAGGTCGCCGCACGCTTCGAGCGCACCAAGGCCCTGACCGTCTCCCACGCCTTCCACTCCGCCCTCATGGAGCCGATGCTCCAGGAGTTCCGCACCGTCGCCGCCACCCTCACCTACCACCAGCCCGACCTCCCCCTCGTCTCCACCCTCACCGGAAAGACCGCCGCCGAAGGCGAGTTGAGCGACCCCGAGTACTGGGTCCGCCAGGTCCGCGAAAGCGTCCGCTTCGCCGACGCCCTCACCACCCTCACCACCACCGGCGGCGCCACCCGCCTCGTCGAACTCGGCCCCGACGCCGTCCTCACCGCCATGGCCGCCCACAGCACCGACAACGGCCACACCCTCATCCCCACCCTGCGCAAGGGCCGCCCCGAACAACACACGGCCGTCACCGCCCTCGCCACCCTCCACACCCACGGCACCACCGTCGACTGGACCGCCTACTACCCCGGCACCGCCACCACCGACCTCCCCACCTACCCCTTCCAGCAGCAGCACTACTGGCTGGAGGCCAACTCCTCCGACAGCGACCCGTCCTCCCTCGGACTGGAGGCCGTCGACCACCCCCTGCTCGGCGCGGCCACCGTGCTCGCCGACTCCGAGGGGCTCGTGCTCTCCGGCCGCCTCTCCACGGCCGCGCAGCCCTGGATCGCCGATCACGTGGTCCTGGACACGGTGCTCTTCCCCGGAACCGGGTTCGTCGAACTGGCCCTGCGGGCCGGCCTGGAGACCGGCTGCCCGACCGTCCGCGAACTGACCCTCCAGGCCCCGCTCGCGGTGCCCGAGCAGGGTGCCACCGTCCAGGTGAGCGTCCAGGAGCCGGATGCGGACGGCCTGCGCCGGTTCACCGTCCACTCCCGTGGCCGCGGTGAGGACCGGGCGGGCGACAGCACCTGGACCCGGCACGCGACCGGGATCCTGGCCCCGGAGGCACCCGTCGAGCCCCTCGCCGACCTGGTGCAGTGGCCACCGGCCGGTGCCGTGCCGATCGAGTCGGCCGGCGGGTACGAGCGGCTGGCCGACGAGGGCTACCGGTACGGCCCGGCCTTCCGCGGCCTGCGGGCCGCCTGGCGCCGCGGCGAGGAGCTGTACGCCGAGGTCGCCCTCCCCGAGACCGAGGCCGCCCGCGCCGACGCCGCCCGCTACGGCCTGCACCCGGCGCTGCTCGACGCGGCCCTGCACGTCCAGTTGCTCGCCGACCTGCCCGACGACCCCTCCGCCGACCTGCCCCACGAGGGCGGGGCGGCGCCGGTGGTGCCCTTCGCGTGGACCGGTGTCACGCTCGGCACGCCCGGCGCGGCCTCGCTGCGGGTGCGGATCAGCCCGGCCGGTCCGGACACCGTGACCGTGACGGTCGCGGACGGCTCCGGTCTGCCGGTGGCCTCGGTCCAGGGACTGGTGGCCCGTCCGCTCGCCGTCGGGCCGTCCGCACACGGGATCGGCGACCTGCTGTACCGGCTCCGGTGGGAGGCCGCGCCGGCCCCGTCCGCCGAACCGGCCCCGGAGACCGCGGTCCTGCGCGTGTCCGCCCTGGCCGGGACCGACCTGCCCGGCCTGGTGCGCTCGGTCCTGGACGACGTGCTCGCCTCGGTGCGGGCGCACCTCGCCGACACCGCCGCGCCCACCGCCAGGCTGGCCGTGGTCACCTCCGGCGCGCTCGCGGTCGGCCCGGACGAGCACGGCGACCCGTGCGCGGCGCCCGTCTGGGGCCTGGTCCGGGCCGCCGAGGCCGAGAACCCGGGGCGCTTCGTCCTGATCGACACCGACCCCGGCACCGACCCCGGCACCGGCCCCGGAACCGACGCCGACCCGGCCGCCGAGGCCGAGCTGCTGGACCGGGCCCTGCGCAGCGGCGAGCCCGAACTCGCGATCCGCGCGGGCGCCCTGGTCGTCCCCCGGCTGCGCCGCGCCCCCGACCAGGAGGCCGGACCCGCCGACTGGGACCCGGACGGCACCGTCCTGATCACCGGCGGCACCGGCGGACTGGGCGCGCTGCTCGGCCGCCACCTGGTGGCCGAGCACGGGGTCCGCCGGCTGGTGCTGACCAGCCGCCGCGGCCCGGACGGCCCCGGCGCCGCCGAGCTGGCCGCCGAACTGACCGGACTGGGCGCGGACGTGGAGGTCCTCGCCTGCGACATCGCCGACCGGGCCGCCGTCGCCGCGCTCCTCGCGGGCATCCCGGCCGCGCACCCGCTGACCGCCGTCGTGCACGCCGCCGGTGTGGTCGACAACGGCCTGCTGGAGACCCTGACCCCCGAGCGCTTCGACACGGTGCTGCGGCCCAAGGCCGACGGTGCCTGGCACCTGCACGAGCTGACCGCCCACCTGGACCTCGCGGCCTTCGTGCTGTTCTCCTCGGCGGCGGGCCTGGTGCTCGGCGCGGGCCAGGCCAACTACGCCGCCGCCAACGCCTTCCTGGACGCCCTGGCCGCGCACCGCCGTGCCCACGGGCTGCCCGCGCTGTCCCTGGCGTGGGGCGCCTGGGCGGCGGACGGCGGCATGGCCGGCGAACTGGACGAGGCCGACCTGCGCCGACTGCGCCGACTGGGCCTGCCCCCGATCACCGCCGCCGAGGGCCTGGCGCTCTTCGACGCCGCGCTCGGCGGGACCGACCCGGTGCTCGCCCCGCTCCGCCTGGACGCGGCGGCGCTGCGGGCCCGCACCGACGCACCGTCCGCGGTGCTGCGCGCACTCGCCGGCCCGGGCCGCCGCGGCCGCCCGGCCGAGCCGGGGGCGGACAGCCTGCTGCCGCGCGTCCTGGCCGGGCTGCCCGAGGCGGAGCGCGAGGACTACCTGCTGGGCGTGGTCACCGGCCGGGTAGCCGCGGTCCTCGGGCACGCGTCCGACGCCGCGATCCGGCCCGACCGGGCCCTGTCCGAGCTCGGCTTCGACTCGCTCACCGCGGTCGAACTGCGCAACCAGCTCGGCACGCTCGCCGGCTGCGCCCTGCCGGCCACCCTGGTCTTCGACCATCCGACGCCCGCCGCTCTGGCCCGCCACCTGCGGGACCTGATCGATCCGGCGCCGGCCGACCCGGCCGCGCACGTGCACGCCGAACTCGACCGGCTGGAGGAGCTGCTGTCCGCGGCCGACCCGGCCGGACCGGACCGGACGGCGGTCGCCGGCCGGCTCGAAACCCTGCTGCGCCGCTGGCAGGGGCACGGCACAAGCACCGGCGGTCCCGAAGGCGGGACGCCGGCACGAAACCTGGCACAGGCCAGTGACGACGAGCTCTTCGACGTGCTCGACCAGGAGTTGGGGATCCAGTGAACGGGCCGGGTGCGAAGGGGCGGGGGATGGAAGACCGGAGCACGGTGAATCAGGACACGGGCACGGCGGACAAGCTGCGCGACTACCTCAAGCGCGCGACCGCCGATCTGCAGCAGACCAGGCGGCGGCTGCGCGAGGTCGAGGAGGCCGCGGTCGAGCCGATCGCGATCGTCGGCATGGCATGCCGCTACCCGGGCGGCGTCGACGGGCCGGAGGCGCTCTGGGAGCTGGTCTCCGAGGGCCGGGACGCGATCGGCGGGTTCCCCGCCGACCGGGGCTGGGACACCGAGTCGATCTACGACCCCGAGCCCGGGAAGCCGGGCAAGACCTATGTGCGGCAGGGCGGCTTCCTGCCCGGGGCCGGCGGCTTCGACGCCGGGTTCTTCGGCATCAGCCCCAACGAGGCCCGGCGCGCCGACCCGCAGCAGCGGATCCTGCTGGAGGTCTGCTGGGAGGCGGTCGAGCGGGCCGGCCTCGACCCGACGACGCTGCACGGCAGCAACACCGGCGTCTACGCGGGCCTGATGTACCACGACTACATCCAGGGCAGCCCCGGCGGCAGCCTGGTCTCCGGCCAGGTGGCGTACAGCCTCGGCCTGCAGGGCCCGGCCATCTCGCTGGACACCGCGTGCTCCTCCTCGCTGGTCGCGACCCACCTGGCCTGCCAGGCGCTGCGCCGCGACGAGGTGGACCTCGCGCTGGCCGGCGGAATCACCGTGATGGGCACCCCGGAGATGTTCGTCGACTTCAGCCGCCAGCGCGGCCTGGCGCCCGACGGGCGCTGCAAGGCCTTCTCCGCGGACGCCGACGGCACCTCCTGGTCCGAGGGCGCCGGCGTGCTGGTGCTCGAACGGCTCTCGGACGCGCGCCGCCACGGCCACCGGGTGCACGCGGTGATCCGCGGCTCGGCGATGAACCAGGACGGGGCCAGCAACGGCATCACCGCGCCCAACGGCCCCGCGCAGGTCCGGGTGCTGCGCGCGGCGCTGGCCGCGGCGGGCCTGACCCCCGCCGAGGTGGACGCGGTCGACGCCCACGGCACCGGCACCACGCTGGGCGACCCGATCGAGGCGCAGTCCCTGATCGAGGTCTACGGGCGGCGCACCGAGCCGCTGCGCCTCGGCTCGGTCAAGTCCAACCTCGGGCACCCGCAGGCCGCGGCCGGCGTCGCCGGGATCATCAAGATGGTGCTGGCGATGGAGCACGGCGTCCTCCCCCGGACCCTGCACCTGACCGAGCCGACCCCGCACGTGGACTGGTCGTCCGGCGCGGTGCGGCTGCTCGCCGAGAACGAGGACTGGCCCGAGCTCGGCCGGCCGCGCCGGGCCGCGGTCTCCTCCTTCGGGATCAGCGGGACCAATGCCCACGTCGTCCTGGAGCAGGCCGCCGAGCCGGAGCCCGGGGCCGACGAGGAGCCCGCCGCCGACCCCCGGGTCGTCCCCTTCGCGCTGGGCGCCAGGTCGCCGGAGGCGCTGGCGGCGGTGGCCGGGCGGCTGGCCGGCCACCTGCGGGCCCGTCCCGGGCTCGCGCTCGCCGACCTCGGCCGCTCGCTGGCCACCGGCCGGTCCGCGTTCGAGCACCGGGCCGTGCTGGTCGGCCGGGACCGGCCGCAGCTGCTGGCGGCGCTCGACGCGCTGGCCGACGGCCGTCCGCTGGCCGGGACCGTCACCGGGGTCGCCGGCCCCACCGGCCGGACGGCGTTCGTGTTCTCCGGCCGGGACTCCTTCGGGCCCGGCGCGGCGGCCGGACTGCTGGAGGGATCCGCGGTCTTCGCCGAGCAGGTGGCCGCCTGCGACCGGGAGCTCGCGCCGCTGCTCGGCTGGTCGGTCTCCGACGTGCTGCGCGGCGCCGAGGGCGCGCCCTCGGCGGACCGGCCGGAGGTGGCGCACCCGGTCCGCTGGACGGTGCAGGTGGCGCTGGCCACGCTCTGGCGGGCCCACGGCGTCGAGCCGGACGCGGTCGTCGGGCACGGCCCGGGCGAGGTCGCCGCGGCGACGGTCGCCGGGCTGCTGTCGCCGGCCGACGGCGCACGGGCCGCCGCCTCGCTGGGCCGCCCCGACGGACCGGGCCTGCCCGACCGCCCCGAGCCGGCCGGGGACGCCGACCCGGCCGCGCGCCGCCCGGCGGTGTACTCCACCGCGCTCGGCGGCCGGCTGGACCTGGACGCCACCGGGACCGGGCCGTGGCTCGCCGCGCTCGGCCAGGAGGCGGACCCGGCGCCGGTGCTCAAGGAGCTCGCCGAGCGCGGTCACCGCGCCTTCCTCGCCCTCGGTCCGGACCCCGAGCCCACCACCCTGGTGCGGGAGGCGCTCGCCGCCCTCGACCACGAGGCCGTGGTCGTCGCGGCACCCGGACCGGAGGGCGACCCGGTCGCCGCGCTGGAGCGGTTCGCGCTCGCGGCGGCCGAGCTGCACGTCGGCGGCTTCACCGCGGACTGGGCCGCGTTCTTCCCGCACGGCCGCACCGTCGACCTGCCCACCTACCCGTTCCAGCACACGTCCTACTGGACGGCGCCGGAGCCGTTCGGCGCGCCGGCCGCCCCGGCCCCGGAGGCCGCGGCGGGCTCGCTGCGCTACCGGGTGCGGTGGTCCCCGGTCGACGGGCTGCCGGAGCCCGCGCTGTCCGGCGTCTGGCTGGTCGCGGCCGAGGACCGCGCCCCGGCGGCGGACCGGGTCGCCGAGGCGCTCACCGCGCACGGCGCCGAGGTCGTCCGGCTGGCCGTGGACGCCGCCGCGGCGGACCGGGCCGAGCTGGGCGCGCGGATCACCGAACTCCTCGGCGAGGAGCGGCCCGCGGGCGTGCTCTCGCTGACGGCCCTGGGCGAACCGGAGGCCGCGGAGGTCCCCGCGCCGGGCGTCACCGCGACGATCCCGCTGCTCCAGGCCGTCCTCGACGCCGGGATCACCGCGCCGTTCTGGTGCGTGACCCGGTCCGGCGCGGCCGTCGAGGAGGGCGAGGACACCGACCCCTCGGCCGCCGCGCTGTGGGGCGCGGGCACCGTGCTCGCCCTCGACCTGCCGGCCGTCTGGGGCGGGCTGGTCGACCTTCCGGCGGATCCCGGACCGGAGGCGGCCGGTCTGCTGTGCGCCGTCCTCACCGGCCGGGCCGAGGAGGACCAGGTGGCCGTCCGCGGCGCCCGGGCCTACGCCCGGCGCCTGGTCCCCGCCCCGGTGGAGGCGGACGGGCCGGGGCCGGACGGGCCGGGCGCGGACGGCGGCTGGCGGCCGGGCGGCACGGTGCTGGTCACCGGCGGCACCGGTGCCATCGGCGCGGCCGTCGCCCGCCGGCTGGCCCGCTCCGGGGCCGACCACCTCGTACTGGCCGGCCGCCGGGGCCCCGGCGCCCCGGGCGCCGCCGAGCTGGCGGCCGAACTGACCGCGCTGGGCGCCACCGTGACCGTGGCGGCCTGCGACGTCACCGACGGCGCCGCGGTGGCCGAGCTGGTCGCCGGGCTCCCGGAGCTGACCGCCGTGGTGCACGCCGCCGGGCAGCTGCCCGCGGAGACCGCGCCCACCGACCTGACGCCGCAGGAGTTCGCCCGGGCCACCCGGGCCAAGATCGCCGGCGCCCACCACCTGGACCGGGCGCTCGGCGACCGCCCGCTGGAGGCCTTCGTGCTCTTCGGCTCCGGCGCGGCCGTCTGGGGCACCGCGGGCCGCGTCCCGTACGCGGCCGGGAACGCCTACCTCGACGGCCTGGCCCACCGGCGCCGGGCCCGCGGGGTGACGGCCACCTCGATCGCGTGGGGCACCTGGGCCGGCGGCGGCATGGTCGACGCCGAGGCGGACGACCACCTGCGGCACATCGGCCTGGCCTCCCTGGAGCCCGGGGCGGCGCTCGACGAACTGTGGCGGGCGCTGGGCCGGGACGAGAGCCACCTGGTGGTCGCCGACATCGACTGGGCCAGGTTCGCCCCGGTCTACACCGCGGCCCGGCCCCGGCCGCTGCTGCGCGAACTCCCGGACGCCGTCCGCGCCCTGACGGACGGGGACCCGGCCGACGGGCCGGCCGCGGCGGGCCCGGTCCTGGCCGACCGGCTGACCGGCCGGTCCGGGGCCGAGCGCGCCCGGATCGTACTGGGCGTGGTGCGCGAACAGGCGGCCGCCGTGCTCGGCCACGACGGGGCCGGCTCCGTCGAACCCGGCCGCACCTTCAAGGACCTGGGCTTCGACTCGGTGTCCGCGGTCGAGTTCCGCAACCGGCTCAGCGCCGCGGCGGGCGTGCGGCTGCCGGCCACCGTCGTCTTCGACCACGCCAACCCCAGGGCGCTGGCCGAGTTCGTCGAGGCCGAGCTGGCCGACCTGGCCCCCGGGGGTGCGGCGGCGGTGTCCGCCGAACTCGACCGGTTGGAGGCCCTGGTCGCCGGGCTCGCCCCGGAGGAGGCGGAGCGGGCCGGACTCGGCCCCCGGCTCCACGCACTGGCCGCCCGGCTGGGCGGCGCGGGCGGTCTGCCGGGCGGTTCGCCCGGCGGCTCCCAGGACGCCGGAGGCGCCGGCCCCGAGCTGGCCCTCGTGCTCGAATCCGCAAGCGCGGAAGACCTGTTCAACCTGCTGGACAAAGAGCTCGGATCGAGCGGAAACGGCGAGGGTTTCTGATGGCTGAGGAAGCAAAGCTGCTCGACTACCTCAAGCGGGCGACCGCCGAGTTGCACGAGACCCGCAGCCGGCTGCGCGAGGTCGAGGCGGCGGACCGGGAGCCGGTCGCGATCGTCGCGATGAGCTGCCGGTACCCCGGGGACGTGCGCTCCCCGGAGGACCTCTGGCAGCTGGTGTCGACCGGGACCGACGCGGTCGGCCCGTTCCCGGCCGACCGCGGCTGGGACGGCTCGCTGTACGACGCCGACCCGGACCACCCCGGCACCAGCTACGTCAACGAGGGCGGGTTCTTCCACGGCGCGCCCGAGTTCGACGCGGGCCTGTTCGGGATCTCCCCGCGCGAGGCGCTGACCATGGACCCGCAGCAGCGCCTGATGCTCGAACTGGCCTGGGAGGCCTTCGAGCGGGCCGGCCTGGCCCCCAGCGGGCTGTCCGGGCAGCGGGTCGGGGTGTTCCTCGGCAGCGGCAGCCAGGACTACTACGAGGACCTGGCGCCCGGCGCGGTGGCCGCGGTCATCGACGACTACCTGAGCACCGGCAACGCCGCCTCGGTGATCTCCGGCCGGGTGGCCTACGCGTTCGGCCTGGAGGGCCCCGCGCTCACCGTCGACACCGCGTGCTCCTCCTCGCTGGTCGCCCTGCACCTGGCCGTCCAGGCGCTGCGCCGCCGCGAGTGCACGATGGCGCTGGCCGGCGGGGTGATGGTGATGTCCGCCCCCGGCCCGTTCATCGCCTTCAGCAAGCAGCGCGGGCTGGCCCCGGACGGCCGCTGCAAGGCCTTCGCCGAGGGCGCCGACGGCACCGGCTGGGCCGAGGGCGCCGGTACCCTGCTGCTGGAGCGGCTCAGCGACGCCCGGCGCAACGGCCACCAGGTGCTCGCCGTGATCCGCGGCAGCGCGGTCAACTCGGACGGCGCGTCCAACGGCCTGACCGCCCCCAACGGCCCGTCCCAGCAGCGGGTGATCCGCCAGGCGCTGGCCGACTCGGGCCTGACGGCCGCCGAGGTCGACGCGGTCGAGGGCCACGGCACCGGCACCGTGCTCGGCGACCCGATCGAGATCCAGGCGCTGCTCGCCACCTACGGCAGGGAGCGCACCGACGGGCGCCCGCTGTGGCTCGGCTCGATCAAGTCCAACATCGGGCACGCCCAGGCCGCGGCCGGCGTCGGCGGCGTGATCAAGATGGTCGAGGCGATGCGCCACGGCGTGCTGCCGCAGACCCTGCACGCCGCGAAGCCCTCCGAGCGGGTCGACTGGTCCGCCGGGAACGTGCGGCTGCTGTCGGCCCGGCGGGCATGGCCGCAGACCGGTGCGCCGCGCCGGTCCGCGGTCTCCTCCTTCGGTGTGAGCGGGACCAACGCGCACATCGTCCTGGAGCTGCCCGAGCCCGCCCCGGTCGCCGCGCAGGACGCGGTGGAGCAGCCCGGCTGGCCGGTCGCGGCGCCCGTCCCGTGGCCGCTCGGCGGGCACGGCGAGGACGCCCTGCGGGCCCAGGCCGGACGGCTGCTGGCCCACCTGGACGCGCACCCCGGGGCCGACCCGGTCGACCTCGGCTTCTCCCTGGCCACCGGCCGGGCCCCGCTGGACCGCCGGGCCGTCGTGCTCGCCGGACCCGGGCCCGAGGGCCGGGCCGAGGCCCGCGCCGCGCTGGCCGCCCTGGCCGACGGCAGCGCCGTGGTGCACGGCGCCGCCGACCCGGGGCTGACCGCCTTCCTGTTCTCCGGTCAGGGCGCCCAGCACGCGGGCATGGGCAAGGGCCTGTACGAGACCTTCCCGGTGTTCGCGGCGGCCTTCGACGAGGTGTGCGCCGGGTTCGAGCTCGACCAGCCGCTGCGCACCGTGGCGTTCGGCAAGCCCCGGCTGCTGAACCAGACCCGGTACACCCAGCCCGCGCTGTTCGCGGTCGAGGTCGCCCTCTACCGCCTGGTCGAGTCCTGGGGCCTGACCCCGGACCTGCTGCTGGGCCACTCCGTCGGCGAGCTCGCCGCCGCGCACGTGGCCGGGGTGCTGTCGCTCGCCGACGCCTGCACCCTGGTCGCCGCCCGCGGCCGGCTGATGCAGGACCTCCCGGGCGGCGGCGCGATGGTCGCCGTCCAGGCCACCGAGGAGGAGGTCCGCGAACTGCTGACCGACGGCGTGAGCGTGGCCGCCGTCAACGGTCCGCGCTCGGTGGTGCTCTCCGGTGACGAGGAACCGACCCTGAAGATCGCCGCGCACTTCGGCGAGCAGGGCCGCAAGACCGTCCGCCTCAAGGTCTCGCACGCGTTCCACTCCGCCCGGATGGACCCGATGCTCGCCGAGTTCCGCGAGGTCGCCGCCGGGCTGACGTACCACGCGCCGGCCCTCACGCTGGTCTCCGGGCTCACCGGCCGGGTGGCCGGGGCCGAGGAGCTCGCCGACCCGGACTACTGGGTGCGGCAGGTGCGCGACACCGTGCGCTTCCACGACGGGGTGCGGCGGCTGGCGGCCGAGGGCGCGACCCGGTTCGCCGAGATCGGGCCGGACAGCGTGCTGCTCGCGCCCGCCCAGGAGACCCTGGCCGACGCGGCCGGCCCGGCCGCGCTGGTGCCCGTGCTGCGCAAGGACCGCGACGAGCCCGCCACCCTGCTGGCGGCCGTCGCCCGACTCCACGTCAGCGGCGCCGAGGTGGACTGGGCGGCGCTGTTCGCGGGCAGCGGCGCCCGGCGCACCGGGCTGCCGACGTACGCCTTCCAGCGCCGGCGCTACTGGCTGGACGCCCGCGGCGGCGCGGGCGGCTCGGCCACGGTGGCCGCGGCGGGCCTGGCCGCGGCCGGCTACGGCGGCGGGGAGCACCCGCTGCTGGGCGCCGCCGTCGTGCTCGCGGACACCGACGGCGCGGTGATGACCGGCCTGCTGTCGGTCGAGGCCCAGCCCTGGCTCGCCGACCACGTGCTCGGCGGCGTCGCGACCGTCCCCGGCACCGCGTTCGTCGAACTGGCCGTACGGGCCGGCGACCTGGTCGGCTGCGGCCGGGTCGAGGAGCTCACCCTCAGCAGCCCGCTGGTGGTCCCGGCCGGGACCGGCGTCCAGCTGCAGGTCGCGGTCGACGCGCCGGACGCCGCCGGGCACCGGGCGCTGACCGTGTACTCGCGGCCCGAGGAGTCCGACGGCTCCGGCCCGGGTCCGGACTGGACCGTGCACGCCACCGGCCTGCTCGCCCCGGCGGTCGGCGCCCTGCGGGCCGCGGCGACCGCCTGGCCGCCGAGCGCGGCGCAGCCGGTCGCGCTGGACGGGCTCTACGAGGCCTTCGCGGGCTCCGGGATCGACTACGGGCCCGCGTTCCGCGCGCTGAGCGCGGTGTGGCGGCAGGGCGAGGAGATCTTCGCCGAGGTCCGGCTGCCCGAGAGCGAGGCGCAGCGGGCCGGTGCGTTCGGCCTGCACCCGGCGGCCCTCGACGCGGCCACCCACGCGCTGCGCGCGGTCGGCGGGGCCGCGGACGCCGAGGACGGCGCGGACCAGGGCCGGATGCCGTTCTCCTGGTCCGGCGTCCAGCTGGCCGCCACCGGAGCCACGGTGCTGCGGGTCCGCTTCGTCCCGGCCGGTGCCGACGCGTTCGCCGTCGAGGTGACCGACCCTGCCGGCGGCCTGGTGGCCTCGATCGACTCGGTCGCCTTCCGCCCGCTGGTGCTGCCCTCGGCCACCGCCGCCGCGCCGCTGTACCGCCTGGAGTGGCGGCCGCTGCCGGCCGCGGCGGACCGGCCGGGCCCGGCGGACCGGCACGAGCTCTTCTCCAGCGCGGCCGGCGCCGACGCCGGGGCCGTGCACGCCGCCACCGCCGAGGCGCTGCGCGCCGTGCAGGAGCGGCTGTCCGACGACTCCGCCGACGCCCCGGTCCTGGTGGTGGTCACCCGCGGCGCGCTGTCCGTGGACGGCGAGGACGTCACCGACCCGGCCGGCGCCGCGGTCTGGGGCCTGGTCAGGTCGGCCCAGGCCGAGCACCCCGGCCGGTTCGTCCTGCTCGACGCCGACGCGGACGCGGACCTCGACGCCCTGCTGCCCGCGGTGCTGGCCTCGGGCGAGCCCCAGGTGGCGCTGCGCGCCGGTGCGGCCCGGGTGGCCCGGCTGGCCCGGGTGCCGCGGCCGGCCGACCCGGCGGTCGCGTCCTTCGACCCGGAGGGCACCGTCCTGGTGACCGGCGCCTCCGGTGCGCTCGGCGCCGTGCTGGCCCGCCACCTGGTGGCGGAGCACGGCGTGCGCCGGCTGCTGCTGCTGAGCCGCGGCGGCCCGGACGCGCTGGCCGGCCTGACCGCCGAGCTGACCGCGGCGGGCGCCGAGGTCGACGCGGTGGCCTGTGACGTGGCGGACCGCGAGGAGCTGGCCGCGGCGCTGGCGACCGTGCCCGCCGCGCACCCGCTGACCGCGGTGGTGCACGCCGCCGGCGTCCTCGACGACGGCGTGGTCACGGCCCTGACGCCGGAGCGGACCTCGGCGGTGCTGCGCCCCAAGGTGGACGGCACGATCAACCTGCACGCCCTGACCGAAGGGGCGGACCTGGCCGCGTTCGTCCTGTTCTCCTCGGTCTCCGGTGTGCTCGGCGCGCCCGGCCAGGCGAACTACGCCGCCGCCAACAGCTTCCTGGACTCCTTCGCCGCCCACCGCCGCGCCCTGGGCCGCCCGGCGCTCTCACTGGCCTGGGGCCAGTGGGAGCAGCCCGGCGGCATGGCCGGCACCGGCCGGACGGTCGGCACCGCGGCGCTGGCCGCGCTGTCCACCGCGGAGGGCCTGGCCCTGTTCGACGCGGCGCTCGGCTCCGGCCTGGCCGCGCTGGTCCCGGTCAAGCCGAACTTCGCGGTGCTCCGCGACCGGGCCGCCGCGCTGCCCCGGCCGCTGCTGGACCTGGCCGGCCCCGGCCGGCTGCGGACCGCGGCCGGGACCGGCGACGGTGACACCCCGTTCGGCCGGACCCTGGCCGCGCTGCCCGAGGCCGACCGGGCGGCGGCCGCCCTGGACCTGGTCCGGGCGCAGGCGGCGGCGGTGCTCGGCTACGGCTCGGCGGCGGACGTCGAGCCCGCCGGGCAGTTCCAGCAGCTCGGCTTCGACTCGCTGACCGCGGTGGAGCTGCGCAACAACCTCAACGCGGCCACCGGGCTGCGGCTCCCGGCGACGCTGGTCTTCGACTACCCGACCCCGGCCGCCCTCGCCGAGCACCTGCTGAGCGAGACGTCCGGGACCGTCGCGGCGGTGGCGGCGCAGCAGAACCACCACGACGAGCCGATCGCGATCGTCGGCATGGCCTGCCGCCTGCCCGGCGGGGTCGGCTCCCCGGCTGACCTGTGGCGGCTGGTGTCCGAGGGCACCGACGCCATCGGCCCCTTCCCCGCCGACCGCGGCTGGGACCTGGGCGCGCTGCACGACCCGGCGGGGCTGCGCCCCGGCACCACCTCGGTCGACCAGGGCGGATTCCTCTACGACGCGGGCGACTTCGACCCGGCCTTCTTCGGCGTCCCGCCCAAGGAGGCGGCGCTGGTCGACCCGCAGCAGCGGCTGCTGCTGGAGGCGTCCTGGGAGGCGCTGGAGCGGGCCGGCATCGACCCGTCGCAGCTCAAGGGCAGCGCGACCGGCGTCTACGCGGGCGTCCAGTTCCACGACTACGTCGGAAGCAACAGCACCGGCTCGATCGTGACCGGCCGGATCGCCTACACGCTCGGCCTGGAGGGCCCGGCGGTCAGCGTCGACACGGCGTGCTCCTCCTCGCTGGTCGCACTGCACTGGGCCGGCCAGGCGCTGCGCAGCGGCGAGTGCTCGCTGGCGCTGGCCGGCGGCGTCACCGTGATGGCGACGCCGGAGACCTTCGTCGAGTTCAGCCGGCAGGGCGGCCTGGCCGCGGACGGCCGGTGCAAGGCCTTCTCGGCGGACGCCGACGGCACCGCCTGGGCCGAGGGCGTGGGCATGCTCGTCCTGGAGCGGCTCTCCGACGCCCGGCGCAACGGGCACCCGGTGCTCGCCCTGGTGCGCGGCTCGGCGGTGAACCAGGACGGCCTGTCCAACGGCCTGACCGCGCCGAACGGCCCCGCCCAGCAGCGGGTGATCCGCCAGGCGCTGGCCAACGCGGGCCTGACCGCGGCGGACGTCGACGCCGTCGAGGCGCACGGCACCGGCACCCGGCTCGGCGACCCGATCGAGGCCCAGGCCCTGCTGGCGACCTACGGGCAGGAGCTGCCCGCCGACCGACCGCTGCGGGTCGGCTCGGTGAAGTCGAACATCGGCCACGCCCAGGCCGCGGCGGGCGCCGCCGCGGTGATCAAGATGGTGCTCGCGCTGGGCCACGAGGAGCTGCCGCGCACGCTGCACGTGTCGGAGCCCTCGCCCGAGGTCGACTGGTCGGCCGGACACGTCAGCCTGCTGTCCGAGCCGGTCTCCTGGCCCCGCAACGGCCGGGTCCGCCGGGCCGGCGTCTCCTCCTTCGGCATCAGCGGCACCAACGCCCATGTGATCATCGAGGAGCCGCCCGCCGTCGCCCCCGCACCGGAGCCCGAGCAGGCGGCGGCTCCCGCGGTCGTCGCCTGGCCGGTCTCCGCGCGGACCCCCGGGGCGCTGCGCGGCCAGGCCGAGCGGCTGCTGTCCTTCCTGGACGAGAGCACGGACCAGGACCTCGCGTCGGTCGGCTACTCGCTGGCGTGCACCCGCTCCGCGTTCGCGCACCGGGCGGTGCTGGTCGGGACCAAGCGGGGCGACTTCCTGCGCGGCCTGATGGCCCTGGCCGACGGCGAGGAGACCCCGGGCCTGACCACCGGCCCGGCCGCGGCGACCGGCCGGAGCGCGGTGCTCTTCTCCGGGCAGGGCTCCCAGCGGATCGGCATGGGGTCGGGCCTGTACGCGGCCTCCCCGGTGTTCGCGGCCGCCTTCGACGAGGTCTGCGACGCGCTGGACCCGCACCTGGACCGCCCGCTGCGCGAGGTCCTCCAGGGCGACCAGGGGACGCTGAACCGGACCGAGTACGCGCAGGCGGCGCTGTTCGCCGTCGAGGTCGCGCTCTACCGGCTGGCCGAGTCCTTCGGCCTGCGCCCCGACTTCCTCGCCGGGCACTCCGTCGGCGAGCTCGCGGCGGCGCACGTCGCCGGGGTGTGGTCGCTCGCCGACGCGGCCCGGCTGGTGGCCGCGCGCGGCCGCCTGATGCAGGCGCTGCCGGCCGGCGGGGCGATGATGGCGATCGCCGCGCCCGAGGCCGAGGTGCGGGCCGCGCTGGTCCCGGGCGTGGACGTCGCGGCGGTCAACGGCCCGACGTCGGTCGTCGTCTCGGGCGCCGAGGACGCGGTGTTCGCGGTGGGCGCCGGCTTCAGCCGCTCCAAGCTGCTGGCCGTCTCGCACGCCTTCCACTCGGCCCTGATGGAGCCGATGCTGGCGGAGTTCCGCGAGGTCGCGCAGGGCATCTCCTACGCGCCGCCGCGGATCCCGGTGGTCTCCAACCTCACCGGCGGACCGGCCGGCGAGGACCAGCTGACGGACCCGGAGTACTGGGTGCGCCACGTCCGGGAGGCGGTCCGCTTCGCGGACGGCGTCAGCACCCTGCGGGAGCAGGGCGTGACCCGGTTCATCGAGCTCGGCCCGGACGCCACGCTGACCGCGCTCGCCGCCGAGACCCTCGGCGCCGAGGCGGTCGAGGAGGCGGTCCTCACCCCGCTGCTGCGCAAGGACCAGGACGACCTGCGGGCGCTGTGGTCCGGCCTCGCGGCGCTGCACGTCCACGGCCTGTCCCCGGACTGGGCCGCGGTCTACCGGGGCGTCGGGCTCGCGCCCGGCATCGTCGAGCTGCCGACCTACCCCTTCCAGCGCAAGCGCTACTGGTACCAGGGCGCCGGCGGCGGCGTCGGCGGCGAGCAGGGCGGCACCCACCCGCTGGTCGGGGCGGCGACCGAACTGGCCGGCGACGGCGGCCTGCTGCTCACCGGGCGGCTGTCGCTGGGCACGCACGCCTGGCTGGCCGACCACGAGGTGTCCGGGGCCGTGGTCTTCCCCGGCACCGGCTTCGTCGAGCTGGCCCTGCACGCGGGCGAGCAGGTCGGCCTGGACCGCCTCGACGAGCTCGTCATCGAGGCCCCGCTGATCCTGCCGGGGCCGGACGGCATCCGGATCCAGTGCGCCGTGGGCGCGCCGGACCGGGACGGCGGGCGCACCGTCACCGTCCACTCGCGCACCGAGGGCGGCCCGGCCGGCCGGTCCTGGATCCGGCACGCTACCGGGCTGCTGGCCCGCGGCGGCGGGAAGCCGTCCTTCGAGCTGACGGCGTGGCCGCCGAGCGGCGCCGAGCCGGTGTCGCTGGACGGGCGGTACGAGCAGCTGGCCGAGGCGGGACTCGCCTACGGTCCGGCCTTCCGCGGCCTGCGGGCCGCCTGGAAGCGCGGCGGCGAGGTCTTCGCCGAGATCGGCTTCGACCCGTCGGCGCCGGTCGACCCGGAGGGGTTCGGCCTGCACCCGGCGGTGCTCGACGCGGCGCTGCACGCGATCGGCCTGAGCCGGGCCGGGAGCGGCGAGCCCGTGCTGCCGTTCTCCTGGGAGCAGGTGGAGCTGCACGCGGTCGGCGCGTCCGGCCTGCGGGTCCACGTGCGGCCGACCGGCACCGGCACCGCCGCCCTGGACGTGGCGGACGCGACCGGGCAGCCGGTCGCCTCGATCGGCTCGCTGGTGCTGCGGCCGGCGGCCGCGCTGACCCGGCCGGCCGCGGCGGCCGCCGGCGCCGACGCGATGTACCGCCTCGCCTGGCAGCAGGCGGACGCGGCGGCGGCCGGCGGCACCGCCGGCTGGGGCCTGGTCGGCACCGACCCCTGGGGTCTGGCGGCCGCGCTCGGCATCGACGTCCGGCCCGACCTGGAGGCGGCGGCCGGCCTCGGCACCCTGGTCGTCCCCGTGGGCGGGGACGCGACCGGCGGGTCGGCGGAGGCCGTCCGGACCGGCGTGCACGGCATGCTCGGGTTCCTCCAGCAGTGGCTGGCCGACGAGCGCTTCGCCGAGTCCCGGCTGCTGGTGGTCACCCGCAACGCGCAGGACTGCGGGGACGAGGCGCCCCGGGACCTGGTCGGCGCGGCGGTGGCGGGCCTGGTGCGCTCCGCCCAGGCGGAGAACCCGGACCGGATCGTCCTGGTCGACCTCGACGCGGTGCCGACCGCGGCCGACCGGCTCGCCGCCGCTGCGGGCGGGGAACCGCAGTCCGCGATCCGGGCCGGCGCCCTGCTGGCCCCGCGGATCGCGGCCGTCCCCCCCGCCGAGGCGGCCCCGGCCGACGGACCGGCCTGGGACCCCGACGGCACCGTGCTGATCACCGGCGGAACCGGCGCCCTCGGCCGCGCGGTGGCCGGACACCTCGCCGCCCGGCACGGCGTCCGCCACCTGCTGCTGGTCGGCCGCCGCGGCGCGGACGCGCCCGGCGCGGCCGAGCTCCAGGCGCACCTCGCGGGCCTGGGCGCCACGGCCTCGCTGGTCGCCTGCGACGTCGCCGACCGCACCGCGCTGGCCGAGCTGCTCGCGGCGATCCCGGCCGACCGGCCGCTGCGCGGCGTGGTGCACGCGGCCGGCGTGATCGACGACGCCGTGATCGCCTCGCTCACCCCGGAGCGGGTGGACACGGTGCTGCGTCCGAAGGTGGAGGCCGCGGCGAACCTGCACGCGCTCACCGCGGACCTGGACCTGACCTCCTTCGTGCTGTTCTCCTCGGCGTCCGGCGTGCTCGGCGCGCCGGGCCAGGGCAGCTACGCGGCGGCCAACGCGTTCCTCGACGCGCTGGCGGCGGACCGGCGCGCGGCCGGCCTGCCGGGCAGCTCGCTGGCCTGGGGCGTGTGGGAGCAGACCGACGGCGCGGGCATGGCCGCCGGTCTGAGCGAGTCGGACCTGCGCCGGATCGCCGAGTCCGGGGTCGGTGCGCTGACGGTGGACCAGGGGCTGGCCCTGTTCGACCTGGCCGGCGAGCTGGCCGACGCGGTCCTGCTGCCGGTCAACCTGGACCGCGCCGTCCTCGACCGCGCGGGCGACGAACTGCCCGTGCTGCTGCGCGGCCTGGTCCGCGGCGGCACCGCGAAGCGGGTCGCGGGCGAGGCGGAGCCGGAGGCCGGGTCGGGCTCGCTGCGCGAGCGCCTCGCCGCGATGCCGGCGCCCAAGCGCGGACCCGCCCTGCTGGATCTGGTCCGCACCCAGGCGGCGACGATCCTCGGTTACGCCGACCCGCAGGAGGTCCCGGCGGACCGGGCCTTCAGCGAGCTCGGCTTCGACTCCCTGTCGGCGATGGGCCTGCGCAACAAGCTGACGATCGTCACCGGTCTGAAGCTGCCGACCAGTCTGATCTTCGACTACCCCAACGCCCAGGTCCTGGCCGATCACCTGGCCACCGAACTGGTGCCGCAGGAGGAGGAGGGCGGCGAGGAGGCGCTCACCGACGAGAAGGTCGCGGAGATCCTCGGCTCCATCCCGCTGTTCCGGCTCCGCGACGCGGGCCTGCTGGACAGCCTCCTGGAGCTGGCCGGCGTCCGGGCCCCGCGGGCCGCGGAGGCGGCCTCCGCCGACGGCGAGCCGTCGACGGGCGGCGCGTCCGCCTCGATCGACGAGATGGACAGCGAGGCGCTGATCAACCTGGTCATGGGCGGTGCCGGCGACCTGGACTGACGGCGGACAGCGGCCCCTTCCGCCCCGGGACACCGGGGCGGAAGGGGCCGCTTCGTGCGACGGCCCGCCCTGTGCGACGGCCCGCCTTGTGTGACGGCCCGCCTTGTGTGACGGGCCGGGTCAGCCGAGGCCGTTGAGGCGCTTGTACTCCAGGGCGTACCCGGGCCGGGCAACCGCCTTGTCCCCACCGCGGTTCCGTCCGCCCGGGACGGACTCCGGGACCGGGCGGATCAGGTCGCCAGGAAGCGCTCCCGGTGGACCTGCTCCGGCGGCACGCCGGCCGCCGAGGCCGCCCGCAGCACCGCGTCGACCAGCGGGGGCGGGCCGCAGACGTACAGGTCCGGTGCGGGGCCCGGGTGTTCGGCCAGCGCGGCGGCGAGGAGGTCGGACGGGAGGCCCGCCGGGACGGACCGGTCCGTTCCGGGCTTCCACGCGCAGACCTCGTGGCGGAAGCCCGGAAGCTCGGCGGCAACCTCCTCCAGCTCGCGCAGGCCGAAGACGTCCTGCGGCTCGTTGACGCCGAGGAACAGCCGGGCCGGCTGGGCCTCCTGCCACTCGGCCATCCGACGGACCATCGCGAGCAGCGGCGCCAGGCCGGTGCCGCCGGCCACGAACCAGCGCGGCCGCAGTCCGGTCTCGTGCAGGCCGAAGGCGCCCTGCGGTCCGTGCGCGGTGAGCCGGTCGCCCGGGCGGGCCCGGTCGGCGAGGTAGGAGGAGAAGGCCCCGCCCTCCCGCAGTCTGACGTAGAACTCCAGCCGGCCCTCCCAGTTGCCGGTGTTGGCCAGCGAGTAGGCGCGCTTCGGCCCGCCGTCGGGCAGCTGGAGCTCCATGAACTGCCCGGCGTCGAACTGGCAGTCGAGGTCGTCGGCGCGCAGTTCCAGGCGCACGGTGTCCCGGGCGACCGGCTCCACGGCGACGACGGCGGCCTCGCGGACCGGGATGCCGCCGTACAGGATCCGGGACCGCTCGTACGGCAGGGCGGCCGACAGCGGCCCGCACGGGTAGGTGCGGCAGAGCAGCACCTCGCCGCGGTCGCGCCCGTCCGGCGGCAGCGCCTGCGCGCTGTGCGGGCCGAGGTCGTAGCGGCCGTCGGTGACGGAGGCGTGGCAGGAGCCGCAGGTGCCCTGGCGGCAGGAGGCCGGGAGGGCGGCGCCGGCCTCCGCCGCGGCCTCCAGCACGCTCCGGCCGGGGCCGCAGGGGAACTCCAGGCGCGCGCCGTCACTGGTGGTGAGGACGACCTCGTTCACGACGCGGCCCGCTCCAGCGCCGCGGCCACGTCGGCGGCCGGGTCGCCGATCACCCGCAGGCCGAACCGCTCGACCAGGCCGTCGACCAGGGCGGGGGTGAGGAAGCCGGGCAGCGAGGGACCGAGGTGGATGTCACGGATCCCCAGCGCCAGCAGGGTGAGCAGCACCGCGACGGCCTTCTGCTCGGTCCAGGACAGCGCGAGGGTGAGCGGCAGGTCGTTGACGCCGCACTCGAAGGCGTCGGCGAGCGCGGTGGCGATCTTGATGGCGGAGTAGGTGTCGTTGCACTGGCCGAGGTCCAGCAGCCGCGGGATGCCGCCGATCTCGCCGAAGTCGTGCCGGTTGAAGCGGTACTTGGCGCAGCCGAGGGTGAGCACCACGCTGTCCCGGGGAGCGCCGAGGGCGAAGTCGGTGTAGTAGTCGCGGCCCGGGGTGGGGCCGTCGCAGCCGCCGACCAGGAAGAAGTGCCGGATGGCGCCCTGCCGCACCGCGTCGACCACCTGGTCGGCGACCGCGAGGACGGCGTCGCGGCCGAAGCCGACGGTGATGAACTCCTCCTCGGCCGGGGTCTCCGGGAAGCCGGGCAGTGCCTTGGCGGCCTGGACGACCGGCGCGAACCGGTGGTCCGTGAGGTGCCGGACGCCGGGCCAGCCGACCGGTCCGGCGGTGAAGATCCGGCGGCGGTAGCTGACATGGGGTTCGACGATGCAGTTGGAGGTCATCAGGATCGGGCCGGGGAAGGCCGCGAACTCGCGCTGCTGGTCCTGCCAGGCGCCGCCGTAGTTGCCGGCCAGGTGCGGGTACGCCTTGAGCAGCGGGTAGGCGTGGGCGGGCAGCATCTCGCCGTGGGTGTAGACGTTGACGCCCTGGTCCTTGGTCTGCTCCAGCAGGGCCGCGAGGTCCCGCAGGTCGTGGCCGCTGACCAGGATCGCCTTGCCGGCGACCGGCGTGGTGCGCACGGCGGTGGGCTGCTGGGCGCCGAAGGTGCCGGTGTTGGCGGCGTCGAGCAGCTCGATCGCGGCGAGGTTCAGCCGGCCGAGTCCGACGGCGCGCTCCAGCAGGTCGGCGGCGTCGGCGGGCCGGCCGGCCAGGTGGGCCAGGGCGTCCTCCACGCCGCCGAACACCTCGGCGCTGGTGCGGCCGAGCACGTCGGCGTGGTGGGCGTAGGCGCAGATGCCCTTGAGGGCGTAGAGGTGGAGCGAGCGCAGCCCGACCACGTCCGGCCCGACCAGCGGGAGCCCGAGGTCGACCCGGGCGTCGGCGGCCTGGGCCGCCAGCCCGGCGGCGTCCGGGGCGGGCGTCCAGGCGGCCGGCCCGGTGAGGGTCTCCGGTTCCCGTCCGGCGGCGCGGGCGGCCCGCTCGTACCCGTCCTTCACCCGGTCGCGGACGGCGACGGCCTCGCGGATCATGGCGTCGAAGCGGGTCGGGTTGAAGTTGACGTTGGTCAGGGTGGTGAAGACGGCGTGGAGGACGAACGAGGCGGCCTCGTCGTCCGGGGCGCCCAGCGCCCGGGCCTTCGAGGCGTACTGGGCGATGCCCTCGACCGCGTGGATCAGCAGGTCCTGGAGGTCTGACGTGACGGCGTCCTTGCCGCAGTTGCCGATCGCTCCGGCGCAGCCGGGGGTGGCGCCGGTGCGGTCGGTCTGTTCGCACTGGTAGCAGAACATGGGCGGGTCCTCCAGGACTCGTGGGTGTCGTACGGTCCCGACCGCGGGAGGGCCGGGCCGGGGGTCCCTCGGCGCGGATCAGGGACGGGGAGGGCCGGGACGCGCCGGCCGTCGGTCCCGGCACGGCCGGGGGCTGGCGCGGGGACGCCGTGCGGCGCGGTCCGCGGCCCGCCGGCGGGGCCGGCGGACGGCGGTGGTCGTGGCGGGACGTCGGGCACGGCCCGCACGGTGGTTGTTCCCATGCGCCCAGGATGGCCGCCCGCGGCCGGGGCCCGTCCAGGGCCGGACGGCCCGGTGTCGGGGCCGTCCGGCCCTCACTGCGGCGGGCCGGGACCAAGGGGCCGGACCGGACCGGGCGGATGGGGTCCAAGGACCCCAGACACCGGCCGGCCGGCCAACCTACGGTTACGTAACCTACGAAGCCGTAGGTTCTGCCGCCCGTCCCGGAAGCTGGAGCCCGTGAGCGCCACCCCCGCCCGCCCGCCGTTGTCCGATGCCCGCCTGCTGCACGACCTGGAGGAGGTCGTCGCACGCGAACTCGACCGCCACCTGCGCGTCTTCAAGGAGTGGATGCCGCACGAGTACGTGCCCTGGAGCCGGGGCCGGGACTTCGCCGGGCCGCTCGGCGGCGAGGCCTGGTCGGTCGAGCAGTCCCCGCTCACCGAGGTGGGCCGGGTGTCGCTGGTGGTGAACCTGCTCACCGAGGACAACCTGCCGAGCTACCACCACGAGATCGCCACCCTGTTCGGCCGCGACGGCGCCTGGGGCACCTGGGTGCACCAGTGGACCGCCGAGGAGGCCCGGCACTCCATCGTGCTGCGCGACTACCTGGTCGCCTCGCGCGCGGTGGACCCGGCGGAGCTGGAGCGGGCCCGGATGACGCACATGAGCAGCGGCTTCGTCTCCGACAACCGGCACTCCCCGCTCCACACGGTGGCCTACGTCGCCTTCCAGGAGCTGGCCACCCGGATATCGCACCGCAACACCGGCCGGGAGTCCGGGGATCCCGTCTGCGACCGGATGCTGGCCCAGGTCGCCAACGACGAGAACCTCCACATGGTCTTCTACCGCAACCTGCTGAAGGCCGCGCTCGAACTCGCCCCCGACCAGGCCATGGAGGCGGTCAAGGAGGTCGTGACCGGCTTCCGGATGCCCGGGCACGGCATGCCCGGCTTCGAGCGCGCCGCCGCCCGGATCGCCCTCGGCGGCGTCTACAACCTGCGGGTCCACCACGACGACGTGCTCCAGCCGGTCCTGCGCCACCTGCGGATCATGGACCTCGGCGGGCTCGGCCCCGACGGGCTCAGGGCGCAGCAGGAGCTGGGCGCCCACCTCGCCGAACTGGCCGCCCAGGCGGGTCGGTTCGACGAGCGGCGGGCCGCGATCCTGGCCCGCCGCGCCGCCAGGGCCGACGGCTGACCGCCGCCCCGATGCGCACGGGGTTTCGGAGTTCTCGATTCCGAAACCCCGATAATAAACACAGTAATACAATTACAATTACCCTTTCCGAAAAAGTCCTTGACGAACAGTCGCGGCGAATACCAGACTTGAGCCTGCCGTCAATGCATCAGGAACTCATGACCCGCCCTTTCTCCGGGCCTCTTGACGTCTCTTGACGCACGAAGTGAACGGAGGCGGAATTGCCGACGACACCGACCTATCCCGGCGTCTACATCGAAGAACTCCCCAGTGGCGTCCGGACCATCACCGCGGTGACCACCTCGGTGACCGCCTTCGTCGGGGCCACCCGGCGCGGCCCGATCGACCAGCCCGTCACCGTCACCAGCTTCGCGGACTTCGAACGCCGCTTCGGCGGGCTCGCGAGCCAGAGCCCGGTCAGCTACGCCGTCCAGCAGTTCTTCCTCAACGGCGGCTCGATCGGGGTCGTGGTCCGGGTCGCGGCGGCCGGCACCGGCGCCGCCGCGGGCGTCACGCTCGCCTCCACCCAGACCTCCACCGCGGCCCCGGCGCTGGAGGTCACGGCCGTCGAACCCGGGGCCTGGGGCGCGGCGCTGCGGGTCGCCGTGGACTACCGGACGCCGACTCCGGCCGCGACCTTCAACCTCCAGGTGTTCGACACCTCGGGCACCATCCAGGAGTCCTTCGCGGACCTCTCGGTCCGGGCCGCCGACCCCCGGTTCGCCGAGACGGTGGTGAACGGCGGCTCGGCGGTCGTCCGGGTGAAGGTCCTGGCGGAGAGCCGGCCGGACCCGGTCGGCACCGTCTCCAAGCCGTTCGCGGCCACGCTGCCGGACCTCACCCACGAGATCCAGGTCAAGATCGGCGACGTCACACGGACCGTCAGGATCCACGACCCGGCCGCCGACGGCGCCGCGCCGACCACCGTCGCCGAACTCGCCCTGCTGCTGGAGCGCAAGCTGCGCGCGCTGCCCGACGCCCCGGGCCGGCGGGCCTTCGCGGGCACCCGGGTGGCCGTCTTCGGCCGGCAGCTCCAGGTCGTCGCCGGCTCCACCGACCCGGCCGACGTGGTGCGCTTCCTCGGCGAGGCCGCCAACAACCTCGGCCTGGAGGGCTCGGTCAACCCGCCGGTGCTCGCGCTCGCCGGCGGCCAGGACGGCGCCGCCCCCGGCCTGACCGACCTGATCGGCAGCGAGGCGGCCAAGACCGGCATCCAGGCGCTGCGCGACGTGCAGGACGTCAACCTGCTGGTGCTGCCGGAACTGGCCGGCTACGCGAGCGTCGACGACGCGGTCACGGTCGTCTCGGCCGCCCAGGCGCTCTGCGCGGAGAAGCGGATGTTCCTGATCGTCGACTCGCCGCAGGCGTGGACGACGCTGGACGCCGCCCGGGCCGGCCTGTCGGCCTTCGACTCGGTGCGCAGCGACCACGCGGCGCTCTACTTCCCGCACCTGGAGCTGGTCGACCCGCTCACCGGCCGGCTGCGCAGCTTCCCGCCCTCGGGCACCATCGCCGGTGTGATGGCCCGCACCGACGGCCGGCGGGGTGTGTGGAAGGCGCCCGCGGGCACCGAGGCCGGCCTGCCCGGGGTGCGGGCGCTGACCGTCCCGCTGACGGACCGCGAGAACGGCCTGCTGAACCCGCTCGCGGTGAACTGCCTGCGGACCTTCCCGGTGGTGGGCCCGGTCGCCTGGGGCGCCCGGACGATGGCCGGCGCCGACACGCTCGCCTCGCAGTGGAAGTACGTCCCGGTCCGGCGCCTCGCGCTGATGCTGGAGGAGAGCCTCTACCGCGGCACCAAGTGGGTCGTGTTCGAGCCCAACGACGAGCGGCTGTGGGCGCAGATCCGGCTGAACGTGGGCGCGTTCCTGCACTCGCTGTTCCAGCAGGGCGCCTTCCAGGGCACCTCCGCCCGCTCGGCCTATTTCGTCAAGTGCGACCGGGACACCACCACCCAGGACGACATCAATCGCGGAGTGGTGAACGTCGTGGTCGGATTCGCGCCGCTGAAGCCCGCGGAATTCGTGATCGTCAAGATCGAGCAGCTCGCCGGACAGTTCGAGGTTTAGGATTTCCATGGTCGAGTTCACCGTCAATCCACACCGGTTCGATCCGTACAAGAACTTCAAATTCCTGGTCGTCTGGGACGGCCGGGTCGTCGCCGGAATCAGCAAGGTCAGCCCGCTCAAGCGCACCACCGAGGTGGTGAAGCACCGCAGCGGGGGCGACGCGAGCGCGCCGCGGAAGTCGCCGGGCCGCACCGACTTCGAGGCGGTCACCCTGGAGCGCGGCGTCACCCACGACCCGGAGTTCGATCGCTGGGCCAACAAGGTCTGGATGGTCGGCGCGGGCCGCGGGGCGGAGGTCTCGCTGCGGGACTTCCGCAAGGACCTGGTGATCCAGGTGCTCAACGAGGCCGGTCAGGTCGCCGTCGCCCACAAGCTGTACCGCGCCTGGCCGAGCGAGTACCAGGTGCTCGGCGAACTGGACGCCAACGCCAACGCGGTGGCGATCCAGAGCCTCAAGCTGGAGGTCGAGGGCTGGGAGCGGGACGAGGAGACGCCCGAGCCGGAAGAGCCGTCCTTCCAGCAGCCGGCCTGAGCGGCGGCGGACCGTGGAACGCACCGGACAGGCCGCCCTGTTGGCCACCTGGGAGGCCGGGCTGGCGACCGGCCGCACCGGGCGGGCCCTGCTGCTGCACACCGTCGCCCGCCCCGGCGCCGCGGCGGCGGAGCTGCTGGCCGTGCCGCTCGGCGAGCGGGACGCCGCCCTGTTCGACCTGCGCACCGCACTGTTCGGCGAACGGCTCACGATGCGGATCGGCTGCCCGGACTGCCCGGAGGAGATGGAGTTCGCCTTCGACTCCGGTCAGTTGGTCGGCGCCGCGCCACCGGCCGCCGGGCCGCTGCGGGTGGAGCTGGACGGCTGGCGGGTCGCCTTCCGGCCGGCCACCCCCGGCGACCTGGCCGCCGCCGAACAGGCCCCGGCGGACCGGGCCAGGGCCGTCCTGCTGGAGCGGTGCGTCCTGGCCGCCGAACACGACGGGGAGCCGGTGGCCGCCCGGCAGCTCCCCGCGCCGGTGCAGCGGCGGATGGCCGAGGCCGCCGCAGCGGCCGATCCCTGCGCGGACGTCCGGCTGAACCTCAGCTGCCCGGCGTGCGGGCGGCCGACCCTCGCCGAGTTGGACATCGCCTCCTACCTCTGGGAGGAGCTGGACGACTGGGCCAGGGCCACCCTGCTCGACGTCCACCTCCTCGCCACCGCCTACGGCTGGAGCGAGGCGGAGATCCTGGCGCTCAGCCCACGGCGGCGCCGCTACTACCTGGAGCTGTGTGCCGATGCCTGACCACTTCGACCGCCTGGTCGCGAAGGGCGGCCCGGGCGGGGACCTCGCGGCCGGAGTACGGGTGCGCCCGCGCCTGCCGGGGCCGTTCGAACGGATCACGGCGCTCGGACCGGCGCCGACGGCCGTCGGGGAGGCCTCGGCCGTACCGGGCGGGCGGCCCCTCGCCGCACCGCTCCCCCGGACGGCGCCGGATCCGACGGCGCGGGCCGGAGCGCCCCGGGCGACGGCCGGTGACGACCGGCCGTCCGCCGTGCCCGCCCTTCCGCTGCCGCGCCCGCCGCTGCTGGTCGCACCGGCGATCGCCCCCGCCGCCGTGTCCGCCGCCGGGCCGGTGCCGCGGGTGGAGGCCGCCCGCCCGGCGGCCCCGCCGCCCCGTACCGCACGGCCCGCCACCGCCGTGCCCCTTCTGGCGCCGCCCCGCGCGACCGCGCCCGAGCCCCCGCTCGGAACACCGCCCGCACCGGCCCGGCCCGCCGCCGCCCCGGCATCCGGACGGCGGGCCTCCGCCGCGGCCGCCCCGGGACAGGCCCCCGGGACCGGGGCCCGCCGCCGGCAGCGGCCGGTCGAACGAGTGGTGCGGATCCAGATCGGCCGGGTCGAGGTCAGGGCCGCCGAACGCGCCCCGGTCGGACCGCGCGGCCCGGCCGCGACCCGCCCGGCCCCGTCCGTCGACCTGACCGGCTACCTCACCCGGGACCCCTCATGACCGGGCGGGCGGACCCATGAGCAACCACCTGGCGATCGCGACCGTGAGCGAGGCGCTGCGGCTGCTCCTCACCCGCGCGCTCTCGCCCGACATCCCGTTCGCGGTCGACGTCGGCACCCGCCGGCCGCCGACCGACCCGCCGACCGACCCGACCATCACCGTCTTCCTCTACCGGGTCACGCCCAACGCCTCGCTGCGCAACCTCGACGCGCCCACCCGCACGGCGGACGGCACCCTGCTGACCCGGCCGACCGCCGCCCTCGACCTGCACTACCTGATCAGCTGCTACGGCGAGGAGTCCCAGCTGGTCGGCCAGCGACTGCTCGGCTGCGCCGTCCGGGCGCTCACCGAACAGCCGGTGCTGTCCCGGCAGTTGATCGAGGAGGCGGCCGACCGGCCGTACCTGGCGGGCAGCGACCTGGCCGCCTCGCCGCAGCGGGTGCGCTTCACGCCCACACCGATGGACGTCGACGAGCTGTCCAAGCTGTGGACCACGCTGTTCCAGGTCCCCTACGCGCTGTCCGTCGTCTACCAGGCCACCGCCGTCCTCGTCGAGGGCAGCGCCGACCCGGTCGCCGGCAAGCCCGTGCTGCGCCGCACCGTGCGGGCCCTGCCCTCCCGCGGGCCGGTCGTCGAGCGGGTGCTCTCCCGGCCCGCCGGGTCCCCGGGCGACCCCGAGGAGGGGCCGGTGGCCAAGGACCGGGAGCTGGTGGTGGACGGCTCCGGCCTGCGCGCGGACCTGGTGGTGGCCCGGCTGGGCGAGCGCCGGGTGCCGGTCGACCCGGGCGGCGTCCGGGACGACCGCCTGGTGGTCGCCGTACCGGAGGACCTGCCGCCCGGCGTCCACCGGCTGCAGGTGCTGCACGGACTGGCGCTGGACGGCCGGCCCGCCGCCGACCACCTCGCCCTGGAGTCCAACGCCCTGACCTTCGCCCGGCAGCCGCGGATCGCCGCACCGATCCGCACGGCGGACCGCGCCGACGGACCGGACGGGGTCTCGGCCCGGCTGGACGTCCGGCTGGACCTGCCGCTCGGGGACGACCAGGACGTCCTGCTGCTGCTGGACGAGCGGCACCCGCCCGCCGGGCGGCCCGCCGCGAGCCACCGGTTCCGCGCACCGGCACCGGCGCGGCCGCGCAGCGACCCGTTCGAGGTCCGGGTGCCGGTCACCGGCGTCCGCCCGGCGGCGTACCTGGCCCGGGTCCAGGTGGACGGCGTGCCGAGCCCGTTGACGGTGTCCGACGACGGGTCCCTCACCGGTCCCGTCGTGGACCTGACGCACTGACCGCAGGACGGGGGGAGAGCGATGAGCACACGACGGGGGCGGAGCAGCGGCGGCCCGACGGACGAGCCACACCGGCAGGCGCTGTCGGCCGCGGTCGCCGCCGCGCTCGCCCGGGTCGACGCCCACGCGGCCGGCCGCACCGCCCGGCCGCGGTCCGGCGAGCCCGCGCCGCCCTCCGGCGCACCCGGCACGGCTCTGGAGGCGCTCAGCGCCTCCTTCGGGCTCACCCCGTTCGAGCGCGAGGTCCTCGTGCTGGCCGCCGCCCCCGCGATCGACCCCACCGCCGCCGCCCGGTGCGCCGCGGCGGCCGGCGACCCCGCCCGCGGGTACCCGACCTTCTCGCTCGCCCTCGCCGCCCTGGACCGACCGCACTGGAGCGCGCTCACCCCGGTGGCCCCGCTGCGCCGGTTCCGGCTGGTCGAGCTGGACGACGAGACGGCGCTCACCACCTCCCGGCTGCGGATCGACGAGCGGGTGCTGCACTTCCTGGTCGGCGTGCCGTACCTGGACGTACGGCTGCACGGCCTGCTCACCCGGGTCGGGCCGCCCGGCCCGCTGCCCGCCCCGCACGAGCGCTGCGCCGCCGACCTGGCGCGGGACTGGACCGCCGCCGGGCTCACCGGTCCGCCGCACGCCGAACTGACCGGCGCCGACCGGCGCACCCGCTGGGAGATCGCCGCGACGGCGGCCCACCGCGCCGGGCTCGTCCTCTACGCCGCGCACCGCGAGGACCTGCCCGCCGAACCCTCCGAACGCGAGCAACTCGCCCGGCTCTGGCAGCGGGAGGCGATCCTGATCCCGGCCGCCCTGCTGGTGGAGGGCGGGGAGCCGGAGCGGGAGCGCCCGCGGACGGCGCACGGCACGGAGTCCTTCCTCACCGGCCTGGCGGTCCCGCTGGTCGTCTCCGGCGACGACCCGCCGCCCGCCGGATCCCCGGACCGCGCCCGGCTGACCGTGCCCCCGCTCGGCCCCGAGGAGCAGTTGGCGGTCTGGACCGCCGCACTGGACGGCGCACCGGGCATCACCGAGGGCGAACTGCGAGCGCTGGCAGCCCAGTTCTCCCTGCCGGGCCATGTGATCCGGTCGGCCGCGGCGACCGCCCGGCGGGCGGCCGAGGACGGCCGGGAGCTCAGCCCGCTGGCCTGGCACGCCGGGCTGCTGGAGGCCCGGATGTCCCTGGACGAGCTGGGCCGGCGGGTCGAGCCGCGGGCCGGCTGGGAGGACCTGGTGCTGGAGGAACGCCAGCGCGCGACGCTGCGCGAGATCGTCGCCCACGTCCGCCGGCGCGGCACGGTCTACCAGGAGTGGGGCTTCGAGTCGGTGCTGCGCCGCGGCCTCGGCGTCACCGCGCTGTTCGCCGGCGGATCGGGCACCGGGAAGACGCTGGCGGCCGAGGTCGTCGCCGGGCAGCTCGGCGTGGACCTGTTCGTCATCGACCTCTCCCAGGTGGTCAGCAAGTACATCGGCGAGACCGAGAAGAACCTCCGACGGGTCTTCGACGCGGCCGAACGGGGCGGCGCGCTGCTGCTGTTCGACGAGGCCGACGCCCTGTTCGGCAAGCGCAGCGAGGTGCGGGACAGCCACGACCGCTACGCCAACCTGGAGGTCAGCTACCTGCTGATGCGGATGGAGGCCTACCGGGGCCTGGCCGTGCTCACCACCAACATGAAGAAGGCGCTGGACCCGGCGTTCATGCGGCGGATCAGGTTCGTGGTCGACTTCCCGTTCCCCGGGGTGCCGGAGCGCGCCGAGATCTGGCGGCGGGTCATCCCCGAGCGGACCCCCCGCCAGGGCCTCGACCCGGAGCGGCTCGCCCAGCTCACCGTGACCGGCGGCTCCATCCGCAACATCGCACTGTCGGCCGCCTTCCAGGCCGCCGACGAGGACTGCCCCCTGCAGATGCGGCACCTGCTGGCCGCCGCGCGCACCGAGTACCTGAAGCTGGAGCGCTCGCTGACACCCTCGGAGGTCGGCGGATGGATCTGACCGAGGCGCACAACGAACCCCGGACCGAACCCCGGACCGAACCCGGGGCCGAACGGGGGTTCGCCGGGCGGATCGAGGTCGAGATCGGCGAGCTGGTCCTGGACGGCTTCGCGGACATCGACCGGGAGCGGGTGGCGGCGGCGTTCCGCGTCGAACTGACCCGCCTGGTCGAGGCCCGCGGCATCCCGCTCGCCCACGGCGGCGACCGCGCACTGGACCGGCTCCACGGCCTCCCCCCGCTTCCCGCCGGCACCTCCCCCCGGCGGCTCGGCGAGGCACTCGCCCGCGCCCTCCACACCGGACTGTCCGGCAGCGGCCGATCCCCCGGACGGAGGCGGCCATGACCCGACCACCCACCACCACGACCGCCACCGCGTCGAAGGGCTCCGAGCCGGCCGCGGCCCGGCGGAGAACACGGACGCCGAAGGCCCGGACGCCCGAGCCGAAGGAGATCGTCTCCGGTGCCGGGCAGCCGCTGGACCCGGGCCTGCGCCGGGAGTTGGAGGCGCGGCTCGGGCACGACCTCGGCCGGGTCCGGGTGCACACCGACCGGGACTCGGCCGCGCTGACCGAGCTGATCGGCGCGGACGCCGTCGCCGTCGGCCCGGACCTCTTCTTCGGCGCGGGCAAGTACCGGCCCGCCGCCGAGGACGGCCGACGGCTGCTCACCCACGAGCTGCTGCACACCGTCCAGGCCCCGCACCCGCTCGGCGCGCTGCGGGCCGGCCGCGACCTGGGCGCGGTCAGCCTGCCGCAGGACGCGATCGAACGGGAGGCGGAGCACGGCGCGCGCGGCGAGAGGCCGACGGCGGCGACGCCGGGCGCCACGCCGGGCTGGCTCCGCTACGCGACGGTCGACGCCGACCGGTTCCGCACCGAGCGGCTCGACCCGGCCACCCTGGTGGACCGGCTGGCGGCCGGCGTGCTGCGCTCGCTGCGCGGCGACCCGACCGACTCCTCCGGCCGGGTCCGGCTTCAACTCGCCCGCTTCGGCCAGGAGTTGCAGGAGTCCGTGCTGGCGCGACTGGCGGACCGGCTGCCCTCCTCGGACTACACCCGGGTGCTGGAGCTGGTCGAGGCCGCCGAGCACCGGCCGGCCGACGTGGACGGCGCGCGGACGCCCGAGCCGGTCACCGAAACCGCCGAACCGCCTGCCGAACACACCCCCGGCCAGACCGGCCAGACCGGCCAACCGGCTCAGGAGGCCGACCGGCCCGACGGCCCGCAGGAACGGCCCGGGCAGGGCGAGGAGCACGACGACACCGCGGGCGGGGAGGAGCACCCTCAGCAGCAGGACCAGCAGCCGGACGCCCGACCGGCACCCCCCGCGGAGGACGCGGCCGTCCCGGAGACGCCCTCGACGGCCCCCGCCCCGGCCTCGGTGGAGACGGCGCCGGGGACCGCACCGGAGGCACCCGCCCCGGCAGCGGAAGCCGCCCCCGTCACCGGCACACCCGAAGCCGCACAGCCGGAGGCCGCCGTCCAGCCCTCGGCCGGTACGACGCCGCGGGAACCCGCCGCCTCGGCACCGCCGCAGCCCGCGCCGGTTCGGCCCGAGCGCCTGGACGCGGTCGCGCAGGCCCCGGACAGCCCGCTCACCCGGCACGGGCTGCTGGAGGGCGACCACCCGCAGGGCGAACCCGAGGACCGGGAAAGGCCGTTGGGCATGGAGTCCGGCGCGGAGTCCGAGGTCCACGAGGCTCCGGGAGCGGATCAGGAGAAGCCGCCGCAGCCGGCCGCCGCCGAGCAGGAGCTGGCGGCCGCGGACTTCCTGCCCACTACGGACCCCGATGTGTCCGCCGTCCCGACCCTCGATCAGCTCTCACTGTCGACGGGCGGCGTGTCCGCCGCGAACGCCGGGGCACCGGCGTTCCCCGAGCCGCCCGCGACCAAGGCCGAGAAGGTCCAGGAGGAGCGGGAGAGCCGGCCGGAGAGCGACGAGGAGCCGCCCGTACCGGCCCGGCCCGCGGCCGCCGTCCCCCCGCCCCCCGCCACGGAGGCCGGGGAGGCCGCGGAGCCCGGGGAGACCGAGGACCGCACCGGCCCCGACCTCCAACCGGAGCACCCGGTCGACCAGGAGATCGGCCCCGACCCGACCCAGGACCCCGCCCGGGCCCCGGCGCGGCCCGCCGAACCCGCCGCCCCGGAGCCGCGGCCGGAGACGGAGGAGCAGCCGGAATCCCCGGCGGAGGAGACCGGGGAAACCGCAGCACCCGAGCCGGATGCCGCGCCCACCACCGCGCCTGCCACGGCACCCGCCACGGCCCCCGCCGGGACCGGTCCGGTCGGCGGCGAGGCCCCGGGCGGGCCCACCGACGCTCCCGGGTCCACGCCCGGTCCGGCCGCCGAGCAGGCCGACGCACCGGCCGAACCCGCCGCCCGGCCCGCCCCGGATGCGTCCCTGGAGTCCGGCGGCGGTGCCTGCGCGGGTCCGCAGCAGCCCAGCACCGAGGCGGAGCCGGACGCCGCCGGAAGCGGTGGCGGCGGCTGTGCGGCAGGAGGCGGCGGCGCCCCGGCCGCGCAGGAGCAGAAGCCCGCTCCGCCCGACGTCTCCGGCCAGGACCCGCAGAGCGCGCTCGCCGCCGCCGCGAGCCTGCCGCCCGATCGGATGGCCACCACCCTGGACGGCGTGGACGACTCGGTCGACCGTACGGTCGCCGAGCAGCACGCCAGGCTGCAGGCCGCCCCGCCGACCGTCCTCCGCCCGTCCGGCGCCCCGCAGACCCGGTCCGGCCCGCCCGAGGCCGCACCGCCGGCCGAGGCGGTGACGGAGCGGCTGGAGCGGGTCGGTCCTGAGGACGCGGGCGGCGTGCAGCGGCAGGCCGAGCAGAGGAGGGCCGAGGGCCGGAACCCGGCCGACCGGGTCGCCGGTCCCCATGTCGCCGACGACCCGGGCAACCAGGTCTCGGCGCAGGACGTACAGCGGGTCCAGGTCGCCGTCGACGGCGTGCCCTCGACCGACCCGTCGCTGAACACCACCGTCGGCCCCGCGCCCGGGGTCGAACTGACCGGGGAGAGCGACCCGGCGCGCACCGACCGGCAGGCCGCGAGGCTCAAGGAGCGTTCGGGCAGGATCCTGGACGTCGGCCGGGAGGACACCGCCAAGCCGATGGGCGAGGACCGGATCCACCCCGACGTGCCGCGGGAAACCCTCACCGCCTCCGTCCCGGGCGGCGGGGGCAGGGGCGGCGGCGCCCGGGCCGGTGGCACGGTCGAGGCCGAACCGGGCATCGGCATCGTCACCCAGCAGGAGCGCGGCCCGCAGATCCGGGCCGCCGTCGGCCGGGGCCAGGTCCGGCTGGGCTCCGAACAGGCCGGGCAGCGGCAGGGCGAGGCCGACGCGCGGCGGCGGAACCAGACGGAGATCGACCGGGCCGTCGCCGACAACGCCCAGGCCCAGGCCGGCGAGCGGGGCGACGCCGCGGAGAAGGTCAGGGCCGAGCGCGAGCAGTGGCGCACCGAGCAGGACGGGAGGATCCGGACCGCGGACCAGGAGGCCGGCACGGAGCACCGGGACAAGGCCGGCCGGATCGACGACAGGCGCACCGGGACCGGCAAGGACGTCCGGGACCGTCAGCAGCAGGACAACCGGAGGATCCAGGACAAGCGGCAGGAGGCCGAGGAGAAGGCCCGGAAGGAGAAGGACCGCAAGAAGGAGGAGTCCGAGGGCTGGTGGGGCTGGGTCAAGTCCAAGGTCAAGGCGGCCTTCGACGCGCTGGTCGAGGCGGTCACCAAGGTCTTCGACTACTTCCGCGGCCTGATCAACGACATCATCGACGGCTTCCGCACGTTCGCGAACTGGGCCATCGACCAGGCGCGGAAGTTCGCCGTCGACCTGATCGACAAGCTCGCGGACGCGCTGATCAAGATCTGCGACGTCCTGCTGGCGGCCTTCCCCGAACTGCGGGACAGGTTCCGCCGGAGGATCGAGGAGTGGCGCGACCGGGCGATCGCCAAGGTCAACGCGTGGGCGGACGGGCTCAAGAACGCCGTCAACAAGCTGCTCGACGCGCTCGCGGCCGGGCTGAACGCGCTGCTGGACGCACTGGAGGCCGGGCTGAAGGCCGCGATCGAGGCGGTCCGCACGGCGGTCGTGGACGCGATCGACTTCGTGCGGAAGGCAATCGCGGTCTTCGGCGAGTTCGCGGCCCTGATCGGCGACATCGCCCCCGATCCGGGCGGCTGGCTGAAGAAGCTCGGCACCGCCGCGATCGACGGCATCCAGCACCATCTGTGGGGGGCGATCAAGAGCGCGGTGCGGACGTGGTTCAACGAGAAGGTGGAGTCGGTCGTCGGCCTGACCTCCACGATCGTCAACGTCCTGGTCAAGGGCTGCATCTCGATGGCCCAGATCGGCCGGATGGCCTGGCAGGCGATCGTCGCCGCGCTGCCCGGGATGATCATCTCGATCGTCGTCGAGAAGCTGGTGTCACTGATCGTGCCGGCCGCGGGCGCGATCATGGCCATCATCCAGGGCCTGGTCGCGGCGTGGAACACCATCAGCAGGATCGTCGCCGCGATCGGAAAGTTCGTCGCCTTCCTCAAGGCGGTCAAGTCCGGATCGGCCGCGTGCCTGTTCGCCGACGCCGTCGCGGCGGGCGTGGTCGCGCTGCTGGACTTCATCTCCAACTTCCTCCTCGGCAAGCTCAAGGGAGCCGGCAAGGCGGTCGGCACCAGGCTCAAGGGGATCGCCCAGCGGATCCTCAAGGGCCTGGCCAGGGCCGGGAAGGGCGCCCGCAAGGCGGCCGGGAACGCCGTCAACACGGCCCGGGCGAGCCTGCGCCGGGCCACCCGGTCGCTGCGCCGCCGCCCCTCCCCCGGCCGTCCCCGCCCCGCACGCACCGGGCCCGCCCGGCACACCGTCCACCCCGCGGAGCGCCCCGCCGCCCACCGCCCGGCCGCCGCCGGACGCCCCCGCCGCGAGGTCACCCGCCCGAAGCCCACCGCCGCCCGCCGCGCCGGCTCCCCCGTCGGCCGCGCCCTCAACGCCTCCCGCCAGACCGTCAGGGCCGCCCTCAACCGCGTCCGGGTCGCTGCCCGCACCCTCGGCCGCAGGCTCCTCACCAGCAGGTTGGGCCGTGCCCTCACCAACGGCGCCCAGCGGATCCGCGACGCCTACCGCAGGCAGCGCGACCGCCTCCGCGCCTGGCACCGCAAGCGCCAACAGCAACGCGCCGCACGCCGCGCCCACGAGAACTCACCCCAGGCGAAGCAGCGGCGCCTGGAGCTGATCGTCGCCCGCATCCGCCCGCGGGTCCAACGGATGCTGGCGCGCGGTGTTCCACGCCCGGCGCTCCGTGCGGCGCTGGCCGGCCTGCGCCTGTGGTACCGGCTCACGGACCTGGCGGTCCGCGGCGCGGAGCACTTCGGGATCGTCGCGCTGATCAATCCGGAGGATCTGGTCCTCAAGGGACAGGACGTGACGATCTCGCGCCGCGAGGTCCTGGAGTTCCTCCACCGGCTCGCCATCGAGATCGAGAACGATCCGGGGATCGTGAAGGCGAGCGGGAAGGTCGACGTCATGCAGAAGGAGCCGGGCAGCGTCCCCCGGCACACCGTGCGGGAACCGGTCCCGGCGCCCGCGATCACCCGGAAGACGCGGGCGCTCAATCCGCTGCAGCACAAGGAGCAGGACGTCCTGGACTTCCCTGACGAGCAGGGGGAGATCGCGTCGCTCCGACGCACGCAGACCGGCGACAAGGCTGCCAACAAGGTCGTCGTCGGCGAGGGGTTCCTGTCCGAGGAGCAGTTGAGCCACATCTATCTGACGAAGACGACGAAGGGGGTGAAGAAGCCCGGCATAGCCGACGAGCTGACGAAGAACGGCCAATGGGACGCCTACGTCACCTTCATGGACAACTTCTTCCGTGGAAGGCCGCAGCCGTCCGGGATCCCGAGGAAGGACCGGACCGACATGCTCAAGACCGCCTGGCTGCTGGCCGGGCAGGAGGTCGAGCGTGATCCCCAGGCCATGGTGACGAACGCCCTCCTGGTGCAACGCCTCGTCAATGAGAAGGAGGGAAGGAACCGGCCCCGCGTGTTGAAGGGTGTCTTCGAATCCCTCCCCGCCGCCTTCTCCGGCTCCGAGAAGGGCGGGGAGTGGCTGACCGACGATCTGGCCGCGACCCGGTCCATCGAGAGCGAGCGCGACCGGATCAAGCGGGAGCGTGCCGCCGACCTTGAGAAGCTGAAGCAGATGCGGGCGAATCCCGGGGTCGGCAAGGCCGAGGTGGACGAATTCAACAGGGAGTCGAGGAACAGGTACAACCGGGAGATGCGCCCCCTGAAGAACGCCGACAAGCTCGCGGACCGCCATGTCAGGTCCGTCGCCGCATGGGTCAAGGACTTCGGCATCGAGGAGCGGATTCCCGCCATCGTCAAGGAGTTCGGGCTGGAGAGCGTCGATCCGACGGACGAGAGGGTGAAGCAGGCCCTCTTCGCCAAGATCGGCGCCGCGGTGAAGGAGATGTACCTCGCCGAGAACCGGAAATAGCGCTCACCGCGTTCCGCTCGCTGCACGAAGGATGACAGGCGTGACCGATTACGAATACCAGTCCGATCGATACGTCCTGCGGCCCGGGGTGGGCGCCGAGCAGGCCGACGACGTTGCCCGCGGCCTCGGTTGGGAGCTCGTTCGGGAGATCGCCCGCGACAAGCAGGAGGGCGTGGACGGGCAGCTGATCTGGCTGGGCCCGGACGACGTCTCGCTGCACTACGTCGTGGACGCCTTGTCGGGCATCGGATACACCGTCCTCGCCGGACCGGGCCGGACCGCGGTGGAACCGTTCGTGGGTCCGGTGCTCGATCACCTGCGGCCGTGGACCCTTCCGGAACTGTTCGAGCGGCTCGACGAGGCCGACGAACCCCGCGAACGGGTCAGGAACATCCTCCGGATCGGGCTCGCCGCGGCCGCGGCGTTCGACGAGGAGGTGTTCCGCAGGATCAGTGGGACGTACGCCGACAGCGAGCCCCGGGTCCGACTCGCCGGCCTCTGGGCCGCGACGTACACCGGCTATCCGCAGTTCCTCCCCCGGATCAGGGAGATCGCGTCCCACGACCCGGACGAGTCGCTCCGGTCGCGCGCCGCGAGCATCGCGACGGCCTTCGCCTCGGAGGGTGATGCGTCATGACGGGCTACCCGGACGCCCCCAGGCCCGTGCGGTCCGGGCTGGTCATCGTCGATCCGCGGCGCGGCACGCCGCAGCGGATCGTCGTGCTGCAGTTCAACCCGGACAGCCTGGAGCGGTCGCTGGCGCCGCAGGCGTCCGGGGCGGACGGGAGCGGGGACCGGACGGAGGCGCTGCGGCTCAAGGGGCCGGCCGTGGAGACCTGGAAGTTCACCGCGGAGCTGGACGCGACCGACCAGCTGGACGTGCCGGCCCCGAACGGCGTCCATCCGCAGCTGGCCACGCTGGAGCTGCTGGTGCAGCCGGCCGGTGCGCAGCTGCGGGCCAACCAGGCGCTCGCCGCCCTCGGCACCCTGGAGATCGCCCCGGTCGAGGCCCCGCTCACCCTGTTCACCTGGGGCGGCAAGCGGATCCTGCCGGTGCGGCTGACCGAACTCACCATCACCGAGGAGGCGTTCGACATCGACCTGAACCCGATCCGGGCCACCGTCGCCGTCGGCCTGCGCGTGCTGACCGTCAGCGATCTGCCGACCGGCCACCGCGGGGCCGAGCTCTACCTCGCGCACCTGGCGCAGAAGGAGCGGCTGGTCGGCGCCGCGGCCGACGGCCGGCTGAGCGCGCTCGGCCTGGGAGGAGGATTCCAGTGACCGCAGGCGACCCGCTGAACGCGCTGCCCGCGCCCTCGCCGTACCCGGCGACAAGCCGGTACCACGGTGTCCCGGTCTCGGTGCACACGGAGCCGGACGGGCGGCAGGTGCCGTACCTGGGGCGGCGGCTGCTGCCGGGGCCGGACGGCCTGACCCCGTTCGCCGAGCACACCGTCGGCGCCGGCGACCGCCTGGATCTGCTCGCCCACCGCTACCTCGGCAGCGCCGACCAGTGGTGGCGGATCGCCGACGCCAATCCGGTGGTCGATCCGCGGGAGCTGACCGCGACGCCGGGGCGGCGGATCACCGTCGCGCTGCCCGGCGCGGTGCCGGGGGTGGGCCGTGCCTGACGCCTCGGCCGTCACCGGGGACGGCCCGGTCGGGTCGATCCGGCTCAGCCTGCTGATGGGCCCGCAGATCCCGGTGCCGGTGCCGCAGCCGGTGACCGACGCCCTGCTGTCGGCGCAGGTCACGGTGGCGTCCGGGCAGCGCAGCGGGTTCCAGCTCGCCTTCGACCTGTCGAAGCACGGTCCGATCAACACCGCGCTGCTGCCGGGCGGCTTCTTCGACCCGAAGATCAGGGTCGTGCTGGTGGCGACCGTCACGGGCACCCCGACCGTGCTGATGGACGGTGTGATCATCCGCCAGGAGGTCGGCATCAGCAACCAGCCCGGCCAGTCCACGCTCACCGTCACCGGCGAGGACCTCACGGTGCTGATGGACCTGGAGGAGCGGGCCGGGGTGCCCTTCCCCGCGATGTCCCCGGCGGCCCGGGTCGCCGCGATCATCGGCCTGTACGGCCAGTACGGCATCGTGCCGCTGGTCGTCCCCGAGCTGGTGCCGCAGACGCCGATGCCCACCCGGCGGATCGACTTCCAGAAGGGCACCGACCTCGGGTACGTCACCGAGCTGGCGAAGGCCAACGGCTACGTGTTCTACCTCGACCCCGGGCCGCTCCCCGGGACGAGCCGCGCCTACTGGGGGCCGGAGAACCGGATCGGCGTCCCGCAGCACGCGCTGAGCGTCAACATGGACGCGCTGTCCAACGTCGACCAGCTGACCTTCGCCTTCGACGGCACCGCCCGCGAGGAGCCGGAGGCCCGCATCCAGCTCCCGGCGACCAAGGTGTCCTCGATCCTGCCGGTGCCGGAGGTCGCCGTGCTGCGCCCGCCGCTGGCGCTGCGGCCCGCGCCGGCGCTGAAGAAGAAGGTCGTCGCCGACACCGCCAAGAAGGACACCACCCAGGCCGTGGCCGAGATCATCGCCCAGGCGATGCAGTCGGCGGACGCCGTCTCGGGCTCCGGCCAGCTCGACGTCGTCCGGTACGGCCACGTGCTGCGGCCGCGCGAGCTGGTCGGCGTCCGCGGCGCCGGGCTCACCTACGACGGCCTGTACTTCGTCAAGAGCGTCACCCACAACCTCAAGCGCGGCTCGTACACCCAGAACTTCACGCTGACCCGGGAGGGCCTGATCGCCCTCCAGCCGACCGTCGTCCCGTGACCGGGAGGAGTCTCCAGCATGGCCGAACCCACCCGCTACCTCGGCAAGTTCCGGGCGACGGTGGTGAACAACACCGATCCGCTCGGGATCGGCCGCATCCAGGCCCAGGTGCCCGACGTGCTGGGCGAGGCCGTGTCGGGCTGGGCGATGCCGTGCTTCCCGGTGGCCGGTCCGGGCATGGGCCACTACGCGGTCCCGCCGGTGGGGGCGGGCGTGTGGCTGGAGTTCGAGCAGGGCGACCAGAGCTACCCGGTCTGGACGGGCTGCTGGTACGGCTCCGCCACGGAGGTCCCGGTGGAGGCCACGACCGGCCCGCCGGGCGCGCCGAACACCGTGCTGGAGACCTCCGGTCGGCGGGTGATCGTGCTGTCCGACGATCCGACCACGGGGATCACCCTCCGCACACCGAGCGGGGCATCGATCGTCATCAACGACTCGGGCATCCGCATCAGCAACGGCCAGGGCGCCTCGATCTCGCTGGTCGGCGCCACCGTTTCCATCAACCAGGACGCCCTGAGCGTGACTTGACGGGAGGGGCCTCGTGCCCGGAAATCTGCTGCACGTCCATGCGACGGTGACCTGCCCGCACGGCGCCCAGGCGACGGCCCGGCCCGCCCAGGCGCGGGTCCTGGTCGCCGGCCAGGCCGTCACCAGCACGGCCGACCCGTACACCGTGACCGGCTGCCCGTTCACCGTGGCCGGCAAGCCGCAGCCCTGCGTCACGGTCCGCTGGGTGGTGCCCTCGGCCCGGATCCGGGTGAACGGCTCCCCCGCGCTGCCGCAGTCAGCCGTCGGGCTGTGCCAGAGCGCCGAGCAGGTCCCGCAGGGGCCGCCGATCGTGACCGTCGTCCAGCAGCGGGCGGTGGGGGTATGAGCACCGCCCGGGGAATCGGGAGCGGCGCCGGGCCGGCCCGGACGGACCTCGCGTTCCCGTTCCGGATCGACAGCCGCGGGCGCACCGCCGAGGCGCCGTACGACGACCATGTGCGCGACCTGATCGAGCAGTTGCTGTTCACCAGCCCCGGTGAGCGGGTGATGCACCCGGACTTCGGCTGCGGACTGCTCGACCTGGTCTTCGCGCCGAACAGCCCGGAGCTGGCGGCCACCCTGCAGCTGTCCGTCCAGGCGGCGCTGCAGCGGTGGCTCGGCGATGTGATCGCCGTCGCCTCGCTCGACGTGGAGAGCGAGGACAACGTGGTGCGGGTCGAGTTGGCGTACGTCGTCCTGCGGACCGGCACCCGGCGGCAGGACGTGTTCGAGGGCGGGGTGGCGGCATGAGCGGGCGGACCGAGGGCCCCGCGGCCCGGTGCGGGACGGAGCTCCGGCGCGCCGACGTGCGCTCGGCGCACCTGCTGGGCCTGGACGGCGCCGAGCCGTCGGACGACGGGCGCACGCTGGAGGTGACCTTCCTCGGCCGGGCGCCGGAGGAGCTGGGCCCGGAGAACGTCCGCGTCGACGGCGGCCGGCGGATCACCGGCCTGCGCGCCGTCGCGGTCGACATCGAGCGCTCCGAGGACCCGGAGCTGGACGACCGGATGCGCGTCACCCTCGACCGCTCCGGAGACACCTCCCGCTACCGGCTGACGGTGGTCGAGGCGGACGCCTACGGCCGGCCGGGCACCCGCCCCTACCCGGGCTTCGACCCGCGGTACGCCAGCACCGGCTTCTCCTTCGGCCTCGACTGCCCCTCCCCCTACGACTGCCGCACCGAGGAGGACTGCCCGCCCGCCGTCCGGCCGACCCCGGTCGTCGACCGCACCGCCCGCGACTACGAGAGCCTGCGGCGGCTCGTGCTGGACCGGATGAGCCTCACCACCCCCGGCTGGTCCGAGCGGCACCTGCCCGACCTCGGCCTCACCCTGGTCGAGCTGCTCGCCTACACCGCCGACCGGCTCTCCTACCAGCAGGACGCGGTGGCCACCGAGGCGTACCTCGACACCGCCCGCCGCCGGGTCTCGGTGCGCCGCCACGTCCGGCTGGTCGACTACGCCGTGCACGACGGCTGCAACGCCCGGGCGTTCGTCGCGCTGGCGGCGGACCGCCCGCTCACCCTGCGGCACGGCACCTTCCGCTTCGCCGCCGTCGACCTCGGCCGGCTCGGCCCGCAGGAACGCCCGCAGCTGTCGACGGTGATCCCGGACGAGGAACTGGACGCGCTCACCCGGACCGCCGTCGTCGAGGTGTTCGAGCCGCTCGGCGGGGCGGACCTGGTGCTGCACCCCGCGCACAACACCCTCCGCTTCTGGACCTGGGGCGATCAGGACTGCGTGCTCCCCGCGGGCGCGACCTCCGCCACCCTGCGCGACGACTGGCACCCGGCCGACCACGACGAGGCCGACGGAGAGGACGGCGACCGGCAGGCGGACGGCCGGCCGCAGAACCGCCGCCGCCGGCTGGCGCTGCGCCCCGGCGACCTGCTGGTCATCGAGGAGGTGCTCGGCCCGCGCACCGGCGCCGCCGCCGACGCCGACCCCGCGCACCGCCAGGCCGTCCGGCTCACCGCCGTCACCCCCCTGGTCGACGAGCTCTACGGGCAGCCCGTGGTCGAGGTCGCCTGGGCGTCCGAGGACGCGCTCTCCTTCCCGGTCTGCCTCTCCGCGCACGGCGGGAGCGAGTGCGGCCCGATCCCCGACGTGAGCGTCGCCCGCGGCAACGTCGTCCTGGTCGACCACGGCCGCTCCCTCACGTTCGGCGGCGGTGCCCCGGAGACCGTCGCGGTGCCGCCGGAGCCGGTCCGCGTGGCGCCCTGCGGGCCGGGCGGCTCCGGCTGCGCGGACCGCACCGAGGGCAGCCCCGCCGCGGAGGCGGTCCACGGGCTGCTCGACCGGGCCCGGACCGGCCGCCGGCTCGGCCCGGAGCAGGTGCGCGAGCTGTACGCGCTGGTCGGGGAGGCGGCGGTGCTCCGGGCCGGGCTGAGCGTCCGGCTCGCACCCGGCGCGGGCGCGGAGGGCGGGGACGGCGCGGGCGCCGTCGTCGAGCCGCCCACCGCCGACGCCCAGGCGGCGGCGCTGGAGACGCTGCTCGACCAGACCCGCTACCCCGTCCTGCCGCAGCCCTTCCGCCCGCTGCTGCACGACGCGCCGGTCACCCAGGCGGCCGGCTACCCGGACCGGGCGCACGTCTGCGCCGGACAGGCCGCCCTGCTCGCCGCGGTTCCCGAGCGGGTCCGGCAGCGGCTGGAGGAGCTGTGGCACCGGGCGCGCCGCGGCCATCACCTCTCCCGCGCCGAACTCGCGGAGCTGACCCTGCTGTTCGGCGCCCGGGCGGTGCGCGAGCTGCACCTCGCCGAGCGTCCCGCCGCCGGACTGCGCGAACTGCTGGCCCGGCGCGGCCGGCTGCTCGCGGCCAAGCTGCGCCGCCTCGACGTGCTCACCGCGCGGACCCGCTCCGGCGTGCCGCTGCGGCACCCCGGCATCTGGGAGGTGGCCCAGAGCTGGGGCGCCCGGTACGCCGCCGGGCTCGATCCCGACTCCCCCGCACTGGCCGGCCCGGCGCGCGGGATCGCCGTCCAGGACCCGCGCGCCGCGCTGCCCGCGGTCCGGGCCGACACCGAGGGCCGGGAGTGGACACCCCGCCGCGACCTGCTCGCCGACGGCCCCCGCGACCGGCACTTCGTGGGCGAGCTGGAGGACGACGGCCGCCTCGCACTGCGCTTCGGCGACGGCCGCCACGGCCTGCCGCCCCGGCCCGGCGCGGAGCTGCGGATCGCCTACCGGATCGGCAACGGCGCGGCCGGGAACGTCGGCGCGGAGGCCGTCAACCACCTGGTGGTCCGCCAGGACGGACCGGGCCACCCCCGGGAGGGCGACGCCCGGCCGCAGGACGCGGTGCGGCTCGTCCGCAACCCGCTTCCCGCCACCGGCGGCGTCGAGCCCGAACCCCTGGAGCAGGTCCGCCAGTTGGCGCCGCTCGCGCTGAGCCGCACCCGGCTGCGGGCCGTCACGGCCGCCGACTACGCGGAGCTGGCCGCCACCCTGCCGGGCGTCCGGCGCGCCGCCGCCGCGCTCCGCTGGACCGGCAGCGTCCAGGAGGTCCACGTCGCCGTCGAGCCGTACGGGCGGGCCGCGGCGGACACCGCCCTGCTGGCGGCGGTCGGCCACGGACTGGAGCCGTACCGCCGGATCGGCCACGACCTGGCCGTCCGCCCCGCGCTGCTGGTGCCGATCGACCTCGAACTGCGGATCTGCGCCGCCCCCGGCCACCAGCGCGGCCACGTCCTGGCCGCGTTGCGGCGGGTGCTGGGCAGCCGCGCCCTGCCGGACGGGCGCCCGGGCTTCTTCCACCCCGACGCGCTGGGCTTCGGCGACCCGGTACGGGCCTCCCGGCTGGTGGCCGCGGCCGCCGCCGTCCCCGGCGTGGTCAGCGCCCGGGTCACCCGGCTGCGCCGGCAGTTCGGGCGGGACGAGGGCGAGCCCGCCGACGGGCTGCTGCGGCTCGGCGCGCTGGAGATCGCACTGTGCGACAACGACCCCGACCGGCCGGAGAACGGCCGGCTCTCGATCGTGATCGGAGGCGGCCGATGACCGGCCAGTGCACCTGCGGCTGCTCGGGCACCGCGACCGCGACCCCGGCCCCGCTGTTCAACCCGCCCGGGCTGGACGCCATCGACTACCGGGTCGGCCGCTACGGGGAGTTCCTCGCGAGCCTGCTCGCCCGGCTGTCCGGCCCCGCCTACCCGGCGCTGCGCGGCCTGACGGTCCGCACCCCGGACGACCCGGCGATCGCGCTGCTGGACGCCTGGGCCGTGCTCGCCGACGCGCTGACCTTCACCTCGGAGCGGATCGCCAACGAGGGCTATCTGCGCACCGCCACCGAGGAGGCCTCGCTCACCCTGCTCGGCCGGCTGGTCGGACACCGGCCCCGGCCCGGCGTGGCCGCCGACACCTACCTCGCCTACACCCTCGACCGTGACCCGCGGGCCGCCGAGGACCCGACCGTGACCGTTCCGCGCGGCGCCCGCAGCCAGAGCGTGCCCGGCCCCGGCGAGGACCCGCAGTCCTTCGAGACCGCCGAGGACCTCGCCGCCCGCGCCGCCTGGAACGAGCTGGCCGTCCTGCGCCGCCGCCCGTACCAGCTGACGCCCGGCCAGCTGAACCCCGGTGGGCGCGCCGAGCTGTTCGCCGCCGGCACCGCCAACAACATCAGGCCCGGCGACCGGCTGCTGTTCGTCTTCAGCGCCGACCGGGCCGCCGACCCGGTCCACCGGGTGCTGCGGCTGGTGCCCGAGGTCCGGCTCGACCGCGAGAACGACGTCACGGTGATCGGGCTGCCCCGCGACCTGCGCACCCTCAAGGACCTGCGCGCCGAGCTGGCGGACCGGATCACGGACGCGCCGACCGCCCCGGACCCCAGGCCCGGGCACAGCCGGATCGTCCGGGACTTCGACGCCCAGGTGCTGGCCCCGCTGCGCGCCGACCTCGACCTGCCGTCCGGTCCGCTGAACACCCCGGCCGACTTCGCCGACCGGCTCACCCCGGTGATCGCCCGGGCCGCCGAGGCCGCCGAACTGGCCCGGTCCCAGCGGCCGGTGGCCGACTGGTTCGAGCGCCTCGGCGAGGCGCTGGCCGGCCTCCAGGACCGCGCCCACCAGCTGGAGCCGGCGCAGGCGCCCGACCCGGCCGGGCCGCAGGAGCCCGGGTCCGCGCCCGTCGACCCGGCCGTGCGCGGGCTCGGCGCGCTGCTGGCGGCGCTGCGCACCGCCCCCACCCGGCCCCCGCTCAGCGCCCGGGACCTCGCCCGCGACCCGCGGCGCCTGTTCGCGGCCGGCTCGGACCTCGGCGCCCAGCTGCTCGCCGCCCTCGACCCCCGGCTGCGCGAGGGCCTCTACCCCGCCTGGCGCCGGGTCGACCTGACCGCGCCGCTCGCCGTGCACGAGATCCAGGCGATGCGGGTGGTCGCCACCCCGTTCGGTGCCACCGCGCCGCTCAAGCCGGTCTTCGGCGACGACGGCCGGATCGACCGCTACGTGGACTGGCCGCTCTCCGGCAGCACGCTGATCGGCGTCCGGGTCACCTTCGACGACACCGGCGCCGTCCCCGAGACCGCCGACTACACGTACGTCGAGGCCGGCAGCCTGGTGCACAGCGGATTCTCGCTGCCGTGGGACCACACCTTCCCGTTCGGGCCCGGCCAGGTCAAGGTGGTCACCACCGCGCCGCTGGCCCCGCCGCCCGACCCGCACGCCTCGGCGCCGGCCGCCCCCGCCCCCGCTCCCGCTCCCGAGCAGGAGGCCGGCGTCAGCTCCCGCTTCCTGCCCAAGCTGCCCGAGCGCACGGTCCTCGTCTCCCGCCCGCAGGCCGACAACCGCGTGCACGTGCGGATCGAGGGCGGGCCCGGCCCCGCGCTGGACTACCGGCTCGACCCGGACCAGGAGCGGACCGGCGAGTCCGGCGAGCTGAACGTCCGGGTGCACCGCTACCCCGCCACCGAGCAGTCGCCCGCCGCCGTCGAGGTGGTCCTCACCACCAAGCTGCAGCCGGTCTCCGGCACCGTCCTCACCCTCGACGCCGTGTACGACCAGATCGCGCCCGGCAGCTGGGTGGTCGTCCAGCGCCCGCGCAAGGGACTCGACGGCGGCATCCCGGGCAGCCGCGACCTCGCCGAGGTCATCACCCGGGTGACGGACGTCCGGGTGATCTCCCGCGCCGACTTCGGCATCACCGGCAAGGTGACCGAACTGACTCTGCAACAGCCGTGGTTGGACGACCAGGACACCCAGCTCTCGCACATCAGGGACGCCACCGTCTACGCCCGCGGCGAATCCCTGCGGCTCGCCGACGAGCCCGTCACCGAGGACGTCCACGGCGGCCGGATCGAACTCGCCCGGCTCTACGACGGGCTGACCCCCGGCCGGTGGATCACCGTCGGCGGCGAGCGGACCGACATCCCGCACACCACCGGGGTCCGGGCCACCGAGCTGGCCATGATCGCCGGCGTCGAGCAGGGCGTCGACCCGCGGCTGCCCGGGGACACCGTCCGCACCACGATCACGCTCAGCGCCGACCTCGCCCACCGCTACCGGCGCGACACCGTCCAGATCCTCGGCAACGTGGTCCGCGCCACCCAGGGCGCCACCCGCGACGAGGCCATCGGCAGCGGCGACGCCGGCGTCCCGGGCCAGCGCTTCGCCCTCTGGCAGTCGCCGCTCACCTGGCTGGCCGCCGACACCCCCGGAGGCGCGCGCAGCACCCTGGAGGTCCGGGTCGACGGCGTGCGCTGGCACGAGGTCGACAGCCTCGCCGGACGCGGCCCCGACGAGCAGGTCTACGTCACCGGGACGTCGGGCGACGGCCGCACCACCGTCGCCTTCGGCGACGGCGTGCACGGTTCCCGGCTGCCCACCGGCCGGGAGAACGTCCGCGCCCGCTACCGGATCGGCCTCGGCGAGACGGGCAACGTCGGCGCCGGCCGGATCACCCAGCTCACCACCCGCCCGCTCGGCGTCTCCGCCGTCGTCAACCCGCTGCCCGCCACCGGCGGCGCCGGCCCGGACGGCCCCGGCCTCGCCCGCCGCACCATCCCGCTCGCCGTCACCGCCCTGGACCGGCTGGTCTCGGTCCCCGACTACGAGGACTTCACCCGCTCCCGGGCCGGCATCGGGCGCGCCGCCGCCACCCGGCTCTCGGACGGCCGGCGCGAGCTCGTGCACGTCACGGTGGCCGGGGTGGACGACATCCCGCTCACCCCCGACTCCGACCTCGTCCGCACCCTGCGCTCCGCGCTCACCGCCTACGGCGACCCGCGGCTGCCGGTCGTCGTCGCGCTGCGCGAACCCGTCCTGCTGGTCGTCGCCCTGAGCGTCGTGGTCGACCCGGACCACTCCTGGGACCTCGTCGAACCGGCGCTGCGCCGCGCCCTGCTGAACCGCCTCGGCTACGACGGTCGGCAACTCGGCCAGAGCGCCCACCTGTCCGAGGTGCTCGCGACCGCCCAGGCCGTCCCCGGCGTGGACCGGGTCGACGTCGACGCCTTCACCGGCGTGCCCGGCAGCCTCACCCCGGACGGGCTGGAGCAGCTCTCCGAGCAGCTCGCGCGGCCGCAGCCGACCGTCCCGGCCCGGCTCGCCCGCTTCGACGAGCAGCGCTACCGGGTGCGCGCCCCCGCCGGGGAGACCCTCACCGACATCGCCGCCCGCCACGGCATCACGGTCGCGGAGCTGCTGCGCCTCAACCCGGCCGTCACCGACACCCGCCCGCTCCCGGCGGGCCGGGTGCTGACGGTCTTCCGCGGCATCCGCCCGGCCCAACTCGCCGTGCTGTCACCGAATCTGCCCGACACGCTGATCCTCAAGGAGGTCCGCACATGAGTGAGCGGGACCCGGACGGACTGCTGGAGCTGCTGCCGCAGTGGCACCGGTTGCGGGACGCCGAGGCGGGCGAGCCGCTGCGCGCCCTGCTGGCCGTCGTCGCCGAGCAGGTCGACGTCGTCCGCGGCGGCATCGACCAGGGCTACCGGGACTGGTTCGTGGAGACCGCCGCCGACTGGGCCGTCGCCTACCTCGGCGACCTGGTCGGCTACCGGATCCTGCCCGGCTACGAGGAGGTGCTCGCCACCGGCCTGCACGGCGGCGCCTCCCCGGAGCGCGCCGCGGCCCGCGACCGGCTCGCCGCCCGGCTGGCGCCGCGGCTCGACGTCGCGAACACCGTCGCCAACCGGCGGCGCAAGGGCACGCTCGCCCTGCTGGAGGAGCTGTCCGCCTCGGTCGCCGACTGGCCGGCCCGGGCCGTGGAGCTCTCCCGGCTGCTCGGCGGAACCCCGCCGGTGCGGCTGCTGCGCCCGGACGAGGAGCCGGCCGACCGCCGACGGACGGGCCCGGGGCGGCCGGACCGGGGGCGGCTGGTCGACGTCCGGCAGGGCGCCGCGCTGGACCTGCTCGGCGGGCCCTTCGACGAGCAGGCGCACACCGTCGACGTCCGGCGGGCCGCCTCCGCCCGCCGCCGGGGCGGCCGCACGCCGGCCGGGGTGGCCCTGTACGTCTGGCGGCTGAAGCCGTACTCCCTCACCCGGGCCCCGGCCTACTGCATCGACCGGGCCAGGAACCTCTTCACCTTCTCGGTCCTCGGCAACGACGCCCCGCTCTTCACCAGGCCCGAGCCGGAGCCCTCGGCCACCCACCTCGCGGCGATCGACAACGTGCCGGCACCGATCCGGCGCCGGCAGCTGGCCGAGAACCCGGCCGACTACTACGGGCCCGGCAAGAGCTTCGCCATCTGGCGCGACGACGCCCGGGAGCCGGTCCCGCCCACCGAGATCACGGTGGCCGACCTGACCGACTGGACGTACCGGCCGCAGCGCGGCCAGGTCGCCGTCGACCCGGTGCTCGGCCGGATCGCCTTCGGCGCCCGCACCGCCCCGCGCCGCGGCGTCCGGGTCGACCTCCACTACGCGTTCGGCGACGACACCGGCGGCGGGGAGTACCCGCGCGACCGCCCGGAGCCCCCGCGCCGGACGGTGTACCGGGTCGGCCCCGGCCAGCCGCACGAGCGGATCAACGAGGCGTACGAGCGGTGGCGCGCCGACCAGCAGAGCGGTGACGCGGGCGGCTCCGCCGTCATCGAGATCACCCACAGCGGCGCCTACCAGGAGCAGTTGGACTTCGACCTGGCGGCCGACGACCGCCTGGAGCTGCGCGCCGCCGAGGGCACCCGGCCGGTGATCCGGCTGCTCGACTGGTACAGCAACCGGCCGGACGCCCTCAACGTCCGCGGCGCCGACCCGGGCGGGCGGCTGGTCCTGGACGGCCTGCTGATCACCGGGCGCGGCGTCAACGTCACCGGCCCGCTCGCCTCCGTCACCCTGCGGCACTGCACCCTGGTGCCCGGCTGGTCGCTGGAGCCGCACTGCGCACCGCACGCGCCGCACGAACCCAGCCTCGTGCTGGACCGCACCACGGCCTGCGTGCGGATCGAGCGCAGCATCCTGGGCGCGATCCAGGTCGTCGGCGACGAGGTGGGCGCCGAGCCGCTGGAGATCCACCTCGACGACAGCGTCCTGGACGCCACCGGCCCCGCGCGGCCGGCGCTCTCCGGGCCCGACTGCACGCACGCCCACGCGCTGCTGCACGCGCACCGCTCCACGGTGGTCGGCGAGGTGCACGCCCACTCGGTGCCGATCGCCGAGGACTGCGTCTTCACCGGGCGGCTGCGGGTGGCCCGCCGCGCACTCGGCTGCCTGCGGTTCTGCTACGTCCCCCCGGGCTCGCGCACCCCGCGCCGGTACGCCTGCCAGCCCGACCTGGTCCGCTCGGCGGTCACCGAACTCGTCGAGCGCGGCGGGCTGCCCCCGGCGCAGGCCGCCCCGCTGCGTGAGCTGGAGGCCGCCCGGGTCCGCCCGCTGTTCACCAGCCTCCGCTACGGCACGCCCGACTACGGCCGCTTGGCCGCCGGCTGCGCCCCGGAGATCACCCGCGGCGCCGAGGACGGCGCCGAACTGGGCGCCTTCCACGACCTGTTCCAGCCCCAGCGGGAGGACAACCTGCGGGCGCGGCTGGCCGAGTACACGCCGGCCGGCACCGACGCCGGGGTCTTCTTCGCCTCCTGAACCTCTCCCGAGCCGCTCTCGACCCGCTCCCACACCCCTGCCCCCGACCCTGTGAGGGAATCGTGCACGCAGACTTCTCGCGCCTGACCTTCCGGCCCGGCCGGCACTACTCCGCGGTGCTGACCCAGCAGGGCCGGGTCCAGCTCGACGCCGACGCCAACGAACAGGCCGCGATCGAGCGGTACCAGCTGCGCACGCTCGCCGCCGATCTGATCGGCCGCCACGGCGGACCGGCCGCGGCGGCCGGATTCGCGATCGGCCACCTGCCGGGCAGCCACGACCTGGACGACCTCGCCATCGGCGGCGGCCGCTACTACATCGACGGCGTCCTGTGCGAGGCCGACCGCCCCGAGCCCGCCCCCGCCGTACCCGACGAGGGGTCCGCGGACGGCCACGGCTCCCCGGACGGCCACGGCTCCCCGGACGGCGACGGCGTCCGGCAGGAGCCCGCCGGCTGGACGTACTGGGACCAGCCGGACGCCTACCGGGACCAGGAGCTCCCCGACGACCGGCTGCCCGGGGAGTTCCCGTTCCTGGTCTACCTGAAGGTCTGGGAGCGCAGCGTCACGGCGGTCGAGGACCCGGAGATCCGCGAGGTCGCGCTCGGTGCGGCGATGCCCGACACGGCGGCCCGGGCCAAGGTCGTCTGGCAGGTGCTCGCCCTGCCCGGCTCGGAGCTGCACCTGCCGGAGGGCGGCGGGGCGACCCGGGTCCGGGCGGCCTTCGACGCCTGGGCCGGACCGCGCGAGCGCCCCGCCTGCGCGCTGGCCGCCCGTGCCCGCCGCCCGGAGCGGGCGAGCGAGGACCCGTGCCTGGCCCACCCCGAGGCCGGCTACCGGGGCCCGGAGAACCAGCTCTACCGGGTGGAGGTCCACCGCGGCGGCTCCGCCGGGGACGGCGCCACCGTCAAGTGGTCGCGGGAGAACGGCTCGGTCGTCCTGCCGATCGCCTCGGTCGAGGGCGTCTGGGTCGACCTCACCTCGCTGGGCGACGACGACAAGCTGGGCCTCTCGGTCGGCGACCTGGTCGAGGTCGCGGACAGCGCCTCCCTCAGCCGGACCGAACCGGCGGACCTGCTCCAGGTCGAGGAGACCGACCTGCCGGGCCGCCGGGTGCGGCTGTCCGCCGAACCGTCCCCGCGGACCGGCCGCCTGGCCGAACGCCACCCCTTCCTGCGCCGCTGGGACCACCGCGCCCCGCGCGGCCGGGACGCCCTCCCGCTGTCCGGCGGCGCCCTGCCCCTGCGCGAGGGCGGCTGGCTCGACCTGGAGGACGGCGTCCAGGTGTACTTCCGCCCCTGCGGCACGTACACCCGGGGCGACTACTGGCTCGTCCCGGCCCGCACCGCCACCGGATCGGTGGAGTGGCCCCTGAACGCGGCCGGCGAACCCCTCCTCCAGCCCCCGGCCGGCGTCCGCCTCCACCACGCCCCGCTCGCCTGGATCACCGCCCCCGCCACCGCCGTCGACCTCCGCCGGACCTTCGCCCCGCTGTCGGCCCCCAGCTAGGCATCCGGGGCGACGGGGCCGATGCCGAGGGCGGCCGCCCGCAGGGCGGCGGCCGGTCCAAGACCGCCAACGTGCTCCTCGCGGCCGAGGCCTCCTGAGGCCCCGGCCCAACCGTCGGCCCCGCCCGTCAGCGGCCGCCGGCCAGGCGGGTCAGTTCGGCGTCCCAGTCGATCAGTTCGGCCTCCCGGCCGCGGGGCACCAGGGCGAAGACCTGCGCCCGTAGCCAGCGGCGCAGCGGCCCGGCCGGGACGTCGATCACGGCGGTGCCGTCGTCGGCGCGGAGGGTGATCCGCAGCCGGCCGGGGCGGTGGCAGCGGCACGGGGGCGCGATCCGCACGTCGCCGGTGCCGGCCGGGCGGTGCAGGCCCTTCCACAGCAGGTCGCGGGAGAACTCCCAGGTCCTGGTCGGCGGGTCGAAGCCGGGGAACGCCATGGCCACCGCGAAGGGCGCGTCGGCGCGGTACCCGAAGCGCATCGGAAGCTCCATGAACTCGCCTTCTCCGAGGTGGAGTTCGACGTTCAGCGTGAGCGCGGTGGAGTCCGCGCCCGGTTCGGGGGACGGCTGGTGTCCGGGCACGGTTCCTCCGAAGGTGGTCAGGCCACGGTGCCGGGGCTGACCACCAGGTGCTCCGCGAGGAACCAGACCTGGGCCTCACCGGTGCGGACGATCTGGGAGACCAGGAGGTCCTGGGTGCCGTCGTCGCCGAGCTCCGCCGTACGGGTGGCGGCGTCGCGGGCGTCGCCGAGGACGGCCTCGTGTGCGTCGAGGAGCCGGGAGAGCATCGAACGCACGTCCTCCAGGCCGTCCGGCGGGCGCGGCACGCCGGTGATCTCGGCGGCGTGGCGGGGGTCGCCCACCGCGACGCCGCCGAGCATCTGGACCCGCTCGGCGAGCGCGTCGATCAGCTCCAGCTGCTCGCCGGCGTGCTTGTCGAAGAGCAGGTGCAGCTGGTAGGCCGTCGGGCCGCGCATGCCCCAGTGGTACTTCTTGTAGAGCGCGTAGAGGAACTGGGTGTCCGCGAGGACGCGGTTGAGCCGCTGGCAGGCGTACTGCCGGGTGTCGTGGGAGAGCGCGATCGGCAGCTGGTGGACGGTGCCGTAGGGCTGGACCTCCGGTCCGTGCTGATGGAGGCGCGGCTGGCTGGTCATGGTGGTGCTCCCGGTGGTGCTGAGGAGTCGGGGTGCGGCCGGTCGGCGACGCCTCACCAGGCTAGGAAGCCGCGGACCCCCGGGCTGTTCCGACTGCGCACGGCCGGCGACCGGTCCGTGCACCCGGGGCGGAGCCGGGCCGAGGGCGCGCGCGCCCGCGGCCCCCGCCCGCGGCGGGCCCCCCCCGACACCAACCGCCGGGGGCCCCCGCACCCCATTGGGAAGTTTCCA